>CAKQQU010000014.1 GCA_934271085.1 uncultured Bacillota bacterium
GGCTATGACGGTACAGACCGTAAACGCACTATTTTAAGGGGTATTCACGAATATTACGAGCCGGAAGAACTGGTTGGCAAAACGGCAATAGCTATCGTAAATCTGCCGCCGAGAAAGATGATGGGCATTGATTCTGAGGGTATGCTGATCTCCGCGGTACACGAAAAAGATGGCAGCGAAGCACTTAATCTGCTGATTGTGGATGATAGGATTCCGGCAGGCGCAAAGCTGTACTGGAAACCAGGCGGAGAATACATCTTTCATCAAATCATCTATGATGTTGGGCAAAGATAAAAAATCGCATGATCTACCAATGAACGGGCAATCTCCAGAGGGGATTGCCCATTCTTAACCACAAAAACAGGCAGCGTTGCGGAGCCGAAAGTCAAACTCTTTTGCTGCACGGCAGTGCGGGGAAAGGGCAATACTGCCTATGCTTTTGCCTTCAGGCAGGCCTGTATGTATATAAAAAACCCTAGCGAGCCGCCTTTTGGGTGACAATACAAAATAACTCGTTTAACGTAGCAAGTTGAATCAAGCCAGGCATTTCCCGATACTATATAATAAATTTTGTCAGTGGGAAGGAGGTGCGAAGATGTACGGGTGGTATAGAAATATTCAGGCGATCGTCTATGAGATAGATGCTTGTATAAAAAGCCAAAACGATGAATCGCTTACCCTGAAGCGTCTTGCCCAAAAGCTGGGATATTCGGAATTCTATGTATCAAGAAAATTTAAAGAGATCTCGGGAATGCATCTTAGAGATTATCTGCGTTACCGTAAGCTGGCCTTCGCCCTGAAGGATATTCGCGATACAGATACAGGGATACTGGATATTGCTTTAGCATACGGTTTTTCCTCCCACGAGGCATTCACCCGTGCATTCAAGGAAGCCTATGGGATAACCCCCAGCGAGTACCGGGAGTCACCGGTACCTGTTGTGCTGCGCACCGTTATAAAACCGTTTGATTGTTATTTATTAGGAATTGGAGGAACAGGCATGGCAAAATCAAACCAGGATGTAAAGACTTATTTTGTAACCATTCCCGCTCATAAGTTTTTGCATATCAGAAATTATGAAAGCATAGGTTATTGGGATTTTTGGGAAAAACAGAGCCATATTCCCGGGCAGGATTGCGAAACTGTTTGCGGCCTGCTTGATAGTATTAAGGGGAAATTGGATGATGTGGGCGGTAGTGAGGCCGACAGCGGCAGCGGTCAGCTAATGGCCTTCATAAACGAGCCTTCAGGCAGAATATGCAGCTGGGGCATTCCTCTGGCGGAAGCTTACGGAGCACGTTTGCCTATTGATTATGATGGGGAAATACCTGGGCAAATGCAGATAATGGATGTGCCTGAAGGCGAGTATATCGTCTTTGAACACGGAGCTTTTGATTTTGAAACGGAAAACAGCGGCGTAGAAGAAAAAATAGAAAAAGCTATGAAAGAGTTTGATTATTCTGCAGCAGGCTATTGTCTTGATACAACACCGGGAAGAGTGTTTTATTTCTATCACGATTGCAAGAGGTTTTGGAAATATGTAAGGCCTGTCAAAAGAATTAAATAGCAAAAATGTTTATCAGGGCTCTGGGAGAATAAATCATCTCAGGGCCTTTTTATTTGTCTCCAAATCAATAAAATGCAAAAATACCCTTTCCGCAAATCAATGCAGTTGCGGGTGAAGGATATCCCGTATATGCATAAGCTTCACCGCTTTTGGCAAAATAAGGTTAAAGGCGGTGATGCTTTTGTTTATTTATGTTTTGCTGTTCCTGCTGGCGGCGCTTCTGTTTTATCCTTTTACCCTTAAACTGGTTTCCGAGGCCGGCTGTATCAGGGTATACCTGCTTCCCCGTTTGTTTATGGGTTATGGCAGGGAGCGCCTGCTGACGATTCCGGGAATAATGAAGAGGCGGCCGAAAAAAAAGCTTTCCCTAAAAAAGCTGAAAACCGGTTTTACCTGGGCAAGGGGTATACTTGCGGCACTGCGCCTGCATAAATTTTATTTTTTTGGGGCTGTGGCCTGCCCCCTGCAGGGCGAATGTATAATTTCGCTGAGACTGTGGGATATTATGGTTAAAAGCCTGCAGGTATTGGCGCATAAATTAAGGAGGATATAAAATGTCGGGAGAACACGCTATTGAAGCATTGATGGATACCGCTATGAAAAGTCTGCGGGAGCTGGTGGATGTTAATACTATTATCGGCGATATAATTGAAAGCAGCGATGGGGTAACGGTAATACCTGTTTCTAAAGTATGCTGCGGCTTTATGGCAGGCGGCGGTGAATACGGCAAGCCCCGGGAAGCCATGCCGTTTGCCGGCGGCAGCGGAGCCGGTATCAGTTTGCAGCCTGTAGGGTTTCTGGTCATCAGCGGCAAAGATGTACGCCTGATTCCTGTATGCGGCTCCACCCCTCTGGATAAAGCTATCGAGGCAGTGCCGGTGGTGGCTAAACAGATACAGAATATGATAGATAAGAACTGCCATTGCGGATGCGAGGAAGCAGAAAGTTAAACCGCATCAATATTATATCCCAAGTGAATTTTCGGAAATAATCCTCCCCAGGGAGGATTATTTTTTGTTTTTAGTGAATTATTAAACATTTATCAGTTATAAAGTCGTAAAGATGCATGGGAAGGGGAGTCAAGGTGAAAAAACTGTTTTTAACGCTGATACTGGCTATTGTCGGCATTTTCGGCTGCACAGCCGCTGCCTCTGCTTTGACCATTGATGCGGAAGCCTGCATCCTGATAGATGCGGCATCCGGCCGTATAATATATCAAAGCAACGCTCACGAGGCATTGCCTCCTGCTTCCACAACCAAAGTACTTACAGCCCTGCTTACATTAAAAACCGTGGAAGATCTTTCCACCACGGTGACTTTGCCCGATGATTTTGTCAATGTGGGCGAATCAGGCATCAATCTGCAAGCAGGGGATTCCTATACCATCGAGGATATGCTTTATGCCCTGATGCTGCGTTCTGCCAATGACGCCGGTCAGGCCCTGGCCATAGCGGTTTCCGGCAGCGAAGAAGCTTTTGGCAAATATATGAATGATTATACCAGGGAATTGGGGCTGACGGACAGCGTCTGGAGCAATGCTCATGGTTTGGATGACGACGATCATTTGGCCAGCGCTTATGATTTGGCCATGATAACCAGAGAAGCTGTCAAATATCCCAAGTTCAATGAGATCATTACCACGGAATCCTGGACTCTTCCCTGGCTGGATAATGCTTATGACAGGGTGATTTATAATCATAACCAGTTCCTTACCACATACGAAGGTGCGGACGGCGTTAAAACCGGATACACGGAAAAAGCCGGCAACTGTCTGATAGCCTCGGCTACCAGAGATGGTATGCGTCTTATCGGGGTGGTGCTGAATTGCCCCAACCAGAGCCATTATACGCAGATGACTGCTCTGATGGATTACGGATTTGCCAACTACAAACCCCTGAAACTGGCTTCCGCAGGCGATGTGGTAAGCAGTGTGCGCATCAGCAAGGGTACTGTGAGCAAGGTCGATGCCGTGCTTATGGATGATATCATCATAGCGGTCCCCAATAATGCCACCTATACCCCAAAGGCAAAGATAGATCTGCCCAACTCTTTGGAAGCCCCCCAGACAATGGATCAGGCAGTGGGGACGGTTACCTATACTGATGATATGGGTAATGAGATAAAGGGAGATATTTATTTAAAAGAGGCGGTAGCCAGGTTTACCTTTGCCGACGCTCTGCGCGCGGCCTGGCAGAGCTTTGTCAATGCACTGTTTTAGATTTTCAGATGAATAAGTAATTATCTGTCTTTCATCCGCATATTTTGTACGGGTGATGGATTATGGTAAACCGGTTCTGGTTTTTATTGATGGCGGCAGGCATAGTCTTTGCCGCCATTTCCGGTAATATGCAGTCTTTAAACACGGCGCTTTATCAAAGCGCGGATGCCGTACCCCGGCTGATACTGGGCCTGTGCGGTATGATCTGCCTATGGACCGGCCTTTTGAAAATAGCCGAGCGTTCCGGTCTTGTAGAAGGACTTGGAAAACTGCTTACTCCTTTTGTACGGCGTCTTTTCCCGGATATACCTGATAAAGACCCGGCTTTTTTTGCCATACTTATGAATTTTTCCGCTAATCTTTTGGGTATAGGCAACGCTGCCACGCCCTTTGGAATAAAAGCCATGGAGCGGCTGCAGGAACTTAATCCGGACAAAAAGCAGGCCACCTCATCAATGATAACTTTTCTGGTGCTTAATACGTCCTGCATGACTTTAATGCCCACTACCGTAATGGCTTTGCGTTCTTCCGCGGAATCAGCGGATCCTGCTGCCATTGTTTTGCCTACGGTGATTGCTTCAGGTATCGGTATGTGCTGCGGCTTGCTGCTGGATGCCCTGCTGCGCCGTATTTATGGCAGGAGGGCCTTATGAGCCTTGTTTCCGCATATGCCGTTCCCCTGCTGGTTCTGATAATACTGATAAGCGGTATCAGAGCCGGGCTGCCCCTTTTTGAGCTTTTTGTGGAAGGAGCGGCAGAGGGCCTGCAGATCTGCATAAAAATATTCCCCTATGTGCTGGGTATGCTGGTGGCTATTTCTCTTTTTCGCAGTTCCGGCGCTTTAACTGCCCTGGCTGCTTTGCTGGCGCCTTTGTGCAATGCTTTGCATATACCCGGTGATGTGATTCCTTTGGCATTGATGCGCCCCCTTTCCGGCAGCGGCGCCCTGGGACTGACGGCGGAGATCATCAATACCCAGGGGCCTGATTCCTATGCCGGGTTGCTGGCAGCGGTAATGCAGGGGAGCACGGATACCACATTATATATACTGGCAGTATATTTCGGGGCGGTGGGCGTAAGCCGCTACCGTTACGGGCTGGCGGTAGGCCTGAGCGCTGATCTGATTAGCTTTATTGCCGCAGCGGTAGTCTGCCGTATTTTCTTTGGCTGATTGCAGCCACAGGGCTTTCATGGTATAATTATTTGGTTAAGGAAACCAAAGAGGTAGCTTATGAGAATAATGCATTTTGCCGGCGGAGGCGATGTGGGCGGCGCTAAGACCCATATTATCTCTTTAGGACAACAGCTGGCTCGTGATAATGATTTCTGCCTGGTCAGTTTTCGTAAGGGGCCTTTTGCCGAAGAAGCAGAACAGGCCGGACTGCAGGTGGTAGAGGCGGAGAATGCCTGGAATCTGGGGAATTGTCTTAATACTGCCCTGAAGGCTGTGGACAACTTCCATCCGGATGTGATACACTGCCATGGCGCCAAGGCCAATATGTTGGGGGTAATGGTAAAAAAATTACGCCATATCCCGGTATGCACAACAGTACACTCTGACCCTGCCCGGGATTATCTGGGCTCTCCCGTGAAGCAGCTGATATTCGGCTCCATTAACAGCTGGGCGCTGCGGCGTATGGATTATTATATGGCTGTAGCGGGAGAGATGGAGCGTACCCTTATCCGTAGGGGTATTGATCCCCAGCATATATTCGTTATTCATAACGGTCTTGATTTTTCCCGTGCTGCGGACTGCTACAGGGGCAAGGGGCCTGACGATGAAATAGTTGTAGGCATTGCCGCCAGGCTTACCCCCATAAAAAATATTCCCTTGCTGCTGCGGGCTTTTGCCGCCGCTTACAAAAAAAATCCCCGCCTGCGGCTGAAGATAGCCGGTACAGGCGAGGATGAAGCTGAGTTGAAAAAGCTTTCCGCAGCCTTGGGTATAGACCATTGCACCGATTTTGTCGGCTGGGTTTATGATATGCCGGGGTTTTTCCGGGGAGTGGATATCAATGTGCTGGCATCACTTTCGGAAACTTTTCCCTATTCGCTGCTGGAGGGAGCTTTTGAGCATTGTGCCGCTATTGCCAGCCGGGTAGGAGGCATTCCCGAGATGATACGCCACGGGGAGACTGGCCTGCTTTTTGAAAGCCAGGATGAAAAGGCTTTGGCCGAGCATATTTACCGTCTTTCCACCGATGAACAGCTGCGCCGCCGATTGGCGGACAACCTGTTTGAACTGGCTAAAAGCGAATTTTCCCTGGATAATATGCGGCGGGTGCAGGAACATGCCTATGTGCGAATGGTGGATCTGTCTTCCCGCCGGGGGAGGCAGGGTGCGGTCATCTGCGGGGCTTACGGCAGAGGCAATGCCGGCGACGAGGCTATTTTGCGGGGTATCGTTTCGCAGATGCGCAGTATAGACCCGGAAATGCCTATGACTGTTCTCAGCAGGGACAAGCTGGATACCCGCCTGAAGAATCACACCAATGCCATTCATATTTTCAATGTACCTTCCTTCCTGCGTCATTTGCGCCATGCCAGAATTTTTATTAATGGCGGCGGCAGTCTGATTCAGGATGTTACCTCATCCAGATCCTTGTATTTCTATCTTTTCACTTTGTGGGCGGCGCGGCTTTGCGGCTGCCGGGTGATCATGTATGGCTGCGGTATCGGCCCTATCCGCCGGGGATTCAATCAGCGTTTGGCCGCCGGAGTGCTTGACCGTAATGTGGAGATAATAACGCTGCGTGACAGCAAATCCATGGATGTGCTGAAAAGCATGAAGGTAGAGCGTCCCCGGATATATCTTACCGCAGATCCCACAGTTAATTTCCAGCCCTGTAATGCCGAGCAGACCAAGGCAGCCTTTGCCGCGGAAAATATACCGGACGGATTGCCGAAAATAGGTTTCTGCCTGCGCAACTGGCCCTCATTTATCAGGCAGTGACGAAGGCGGCTGACTATGCTTATCAGCGTTACGGATTAAGTCCTGTTTTTCTGCCTATCGAGTTTCCCGGCGATGTGGAAGCTGCTGCCAAAGTCCGGGAGCTGATGCATTCTCCCAGCTATGAGTGCCGCAAAAGGCATGAGGCAGAAGAGCTTTTGGGTATGCTGGGGTCTATGAAGCTGGTGGTGGGTATGCGTCTGCATTCACTGATCTTTGCTACTACCGGCGGTGCGCCGGTAGTGGGTATTTCTTATGACGTTAAAGTAGACAGTTTTTTGCGGGATATAGGCTCGGAGGCCTGTATTCCCTTAAGCCAGCTAAGTTATGAGCTTCTGAAAGGGAATATAGATAAGGTGATCGCCGCAGGTGATATGGGGGTATCCGCTGCCCGGGAAAAATTGCAGCAGGGGCAGCAGCGCAATATTGATTCTGTCCGCGAGCTTTTGGGTATGGAGGTGCATTAATGAAAAATATCGTTTGTCTTTCCACATCCAACTACTATCCTTTCCCTACCCGTAAGCAGAATGTGATGAACAGATTAAGCGACGCCCGCATTCTTTATTTCGATCCGCCCGTCACTTATCTGGCGCCTTTAAAGGATAAAAATGCCCGTCCCCGGCTGAAAGCCTATAAGCAGCCGGGAGTGAAGGCCAAGGATAATATTACCGTATATGCTTTGCCGCCGGTGCTGCCTTTTGGCAATAAATTCCCCTGTATAAACAGGCATAACCAGAAAAAACTGGCCAAATATATCAACCGCCGTATGCAGGAGCAGGGAATGGAAAAGCCCTGCCTATGGTGCTATTCGCCGGCTTCTGCGGATATTTGTTCGCTGCTGCCCCATAATGGCCTGGTTTATGATTGTGTGGACAGGCACAGTGCCTATAGCGGGTTTATAGACCCTCAGGTGGTAGATTCCATGGAAAAGGATCTGGCCAGCGGCGCTGATATGGTTTTTTGCACAGCGGCCGGGCTTTATGATACCCTTATCCAGTATAATAAGCGTACTCTTCTTATACCCAACGGCGCTGCTTTTGAACTCTTTTCCCAGGCTGCGGGGGATAATCCTGACCATGATCCGGCGCATCCGGTATTTGGCTTTGTCGGTATGCTGCAGGATTGCATTGCCTATGATTATTTGCTGGCCTTGGCGGAGGCTTATCCCGCAGGTGAGATAAGATTGATAGGCAAGGTCATGCCTGGCGTGGATATTTCCAGGCTGGAGCAGTATCCTAATATTAAGCTTATGGGTCTGATGCCCCAGGAAAAATTGCCGGAGCAGATGCGGAAATTTGATGTTTGCCTGAATCTTTTTGCTCCCGGGCGACTTTCCCGTGATGTGAGCCCGCTGAAATTTTATGAGTATCTGGCTACGGGCAAGCCGATAGTAAGCACCGCCGAACCATTGCAGGTGCGGGATTATGGTGAGCTGGTGTATATAGCAGAGAATAAAGAGGATTTTCTTGCCAAATGCGCCGCTGCCCTGGCAGAAGATGACCCGGCCAAAACTGCTGCGCGTATCAGTGCAGGCAAGGCTGTAAGCTGGGATAACCGGGTACGGCAAATGGAAAAGGCTCTGGCTGAAGCAGGAGTATTCAAAGAGGAATAAAAGCTAACTGGCGGGAATGCCGCTTAAGGAGGATAAAATGAAGATAATTAATGAAAAAGGCAAGTTGTTCGGTATCATCAATGTGGTGGATCTTCTTATAATTATTGCTATTGTGCTGGTAGTGGGCGCTATAGCCTGGCAGCTTCTGGGCGACCGGGTAGCTGATGTGGTATCACAGGAGGAGCCCTTGGTGGCAATGGTATCAATAGCGGGCGCTCATCCTGATCTGGTGGAAGAAGTAATGCGGCAGGATCTGATAGGCGAAAAACTGGTTGGCGGCAACCAGTTCCTGGACGCCACCATTACCGATGTGTGGTTGGATGATTATGTAATGCAGATAGAGGATTCTGACGCTGTTATCCATGATGCCACAGACCCGACCAAAAAGGATATCTGGTTCCGCATAGAATCCACTGTTTCCTCGGGGACTCCTTCTCCCAAGATCGGCTCCCAGGAAGTCAGAGCAGGAAAAACCTTTATAATCAAGACCCAGACCTTCGAGTGCTCCGGCATTATTTATTATGTACAGATCGGCGCGGAAGAAGCCCCGGCTGTTCCCCAGTAAGCAGGTGGTCAAATGAGCGAGATCATCCGTAACAGCCTGTTTTGCCGGTGCTGCTGCAGGCTGGGACAGAATTTTAGAAAATGGTGGCATTGCGGAATTATAGGCCGGGCAGTTGACGGGCTGCGCAAAGCCTGGAAGTTCTCGGGCAGTTACCGTAATTGGCTGGCTTTTGGCGCCGCGAAGCCTGCCGTGGAAAGCAGCCGTTACAGCCGTATTATGGACAGGCTGCGGGGATTTTGCCTTAAGCTGGGCAATATTTTGCGGCAGAGTGTTTTTTATAAGCTGTTGTCCGCCGTATCCCGGGGATGGCAATGGCTGGCTGCCCGCAGCCGTATTCTGGGATTTATCAATAAGCTGAGTCTTCATCAGTGGCTTTTGGCAGCTTTTGCCTTTTATCTGCCCATAGAATATATTATCCGCGATACTTTGAGTATACCGGTTTTATCCTCCATATGGGAGGAGCTGTTTATCATTGCGGCGGCAATCCTTATCATCTGGCGAAGGGCCCTTGACCAGACCCGGGCTATCAGGAGGGAAACCCCTTTGGACGCCTGGCTGATACTGTTTTTCGCCGTAGGGTTCTTGCTTATGTCGCTGGTCCGGCCCTATCCGGCTGTAGCTGTGCCGGGTTACCGTATCGTGGTGGAATATATGCTCTGGTTCTTCCTGATCGTCCGGCTTGTTGAGGATGACCGGGATATGAAGGTATTTTTGGTTTCCCTGGGCATTATGTCATCGCTGCTGGCCATGCACGGCATTTATCAGTATGCTGTTGGGGTGGAGATCCCCAGTTCCTGGGTAAGCCATTCGGAAATGGGTGTGCGTACCCGCGTATTTTCGCTTACAGGCAGCCCTAATATCCTTGGTTCGCTGATGGTATTGACAGCACCTGTTGTGGCGGCGCTGGTCTATTATTTAAAAAGGCCCCTTTATAAATTTTTGGCCTTTTGCCTTTTGGGATGCTATTTATTGACTTTGCTTTTCACCTTTTCCAGGGGAGCCTGGGTAGGACTGCTGGTAGCGGTGCTGATATTTGCCTGGCTGGTAGATAAACGCCTGCTGGCTCTTGGCGGCGCTGCTGTTGCCGGAGTTTTGGTGGCGGCTCCTTCCATAACCAGCCGTCTGACCTTTCTTTTTACGGAAGACTATACCATGCTTTCCTCCACCGGCGGCCGGGCTATGCGTTGGCAGTTCGGTCTGGATCTGCTTCATGAATCCAATCCCTGGCTGGGATTTGGATTAGGACGTTTTGGCGGGGCAGTAGCCATGGAAAACCAGATACTGGATGAAACTGAAGAATTCAGTTATTTCTATATGGATAATTATTATCTTAAGACACTGGTGGAAATGGGATATCTGGGGCTGATCTTTTATGTGCTGCTGATCGCAGCCCTGCTGATACTGGGGATCAAGGCCGTGCAGCGCAGCGGTAATGAGCTTGCCGCTGTTCCCGGAGATCCTTTGGTACGCGGGGAAGGAAATATGCGGCTGATAGCCATAGGGATTTATGCTGGACTTTGCGGCGTGCTGGTGCATTGCTTCTTTGAGAATATTTTTGAAGAGCCCTATATGACAGCCTATTTCTGGGGGCTGGCGGCGCTGCTGATGTATTTGGGTTTCTTCCGTAAGGGCAAGAAGCAATCATCCCAATGATTTTTTGCCATTATATCCGCAGCATGGGTTTTTCTTTGCTGCCGGCACCCTCCTTTATCTACCGGCTCATATAATGCCGCGGAAGCTTTATGCAGTTTTGGCCAAATTGTTTCGCAAATAGAAAAAGACCTGATAATTCAGGTCTTTTTTGTGTATGATTTTAGTATTTTCCCTAGCAGCTTCCCAGAAGATGATATTCAAACCCCGCAGCCCGGGCTGCTTCCCTGTCATAAAAATTGCGGGTATCCAGCAGATAGGGATGCCGCATGGATTTTGCAAGTCTGGTCAGATCAAGACCGCTGTAGCTGTCATGATTTACCGCCATTATCAACAGATCGCAGCCGGCGGCAGCCTCATAGGGATCTTTGACGCATCCTTCTGCATAAGGATCCGCGCTTATTACCTGATAACCGCTGGCCTCCAGCATAGGTATCAGTTTAAGGATGGGGCTTTCCCGCATATCTCCCACATTTGGTTTATAGGTTACGCCCAGTACAGCTATTTTTGCTTGCGGTATGCCTTTAAGCAGGCATGCAGCTTTATCTGCTACTACGGAAGGCATGGAATCGTTGATCAGGCGGGCCTGGTGGATGAGCAGCGCGGTCTCGGGATATTTTTCCACAATAAACCAGGGGTCAACGGCAATGCAGTGGCCGCCTACTCCCGGGCCGGGCTGATGAATATTTACCCGGGGGTGCTTGTTGCACAGGGAAATCAGCTCCCAGACATTTATACCGCTGCTTTCGCAGATCTGCGCCAGCTCGTTGGCATAGGCTATATTGATATCCCGGAAAGTGTTTTCCGCCAGTTTGCACATTTCCGCAGTGCGGGAATCGGTAAGATATATTTCTCCCTCTACAAAACTGCGGTACAGATCTGCGATTTTCTGGGCTGAAAGGCGGTTTATGCCGCCGGCGATACGGCTGTTGTTTACCAGCTCATAAAGTATACGTCCCGGGATGACCCGCTCGGGAGAATGCCCCAGATAAAAATCGCTGCCAGCCTTGAGGCCGCGGCTTTCCAGCACAGGCAGCATCAGCTGATCCACGGTGCCGGGAGGAGAAGTGGATTCCAGAATGACCAGATTGCCTGGCTGCAGATAAGGGGTTATCTCCTCTGTAGCTGCCAGCACAAAGCGCATATCAGCCTTTTTATCGCTGCTTATGGGTGTGGGTACGGCGATTATAAAGGCGTCCGCAGGCTCTGGTTTTTCCTGGCCGCGCAGGGAGCCATTGGCCGTTACCTGGGATACCAGTTCCGCCAGATGGTCTTCTTCTATGATAATATTGCCCTTGTTAAGGGCATCGGTAATTTTTTTATTTTTATCAACGCCTACCACCTGATGTCCGTGAGAGGCAAACATGGCGGCAGTGGGCAGACCTATATAGCCCAGGCCGATAACGCATATTTTCATAATAGTTCTCATCTCTTTCTTATTTGTAAAACAAACAGATATATAGTATCATAATAAAGAAAAAGTGTAAAGTTAGCAAAACATATGCAGAGGTAATTATATATGCCTGATAAACAGACTATGGTGGAAGCAGATTTGCAAATAGACGGATTTACCAGTCAGGGCGCCGGCGTTGGCAGAATGCAGGGGCTGGTAGTGTTTGTGCCCGGCGCGCTGCCGGGAGAAACAGTAAGGGCGCAGCTTTTGCGGGGCAAAAAGAATTTTGTCCAATCCCGGCTTAAGGCTATACTTAAACCTTCTCCCCAGCGGGTAATGGCGGATTGTCCGCTTTTTGGCCGCTGCGGCGGATGTCAGCTGCAGCATGCTTCCTATCAGGAACAGTTGCGCTTGAAGCATGATCTGGTTGTGGGGGCTGTGCGGCGTATAGGCGGCGTGGATACTCCGGTACAGCCTGTGCTCCCTGCCAGTCAGCCATTGGGTTATCGCAACAGGATAGCTTATCATGCTCTGCATATAGATAACAGGATAGAGCTGGGGTTTTTTATGCAAAACAGCAGGGTATTCATTCCGGCAACCGTTTGTCTGCTGCCGGTATCCCCCATCAGGGATCTGGCAAAAAGACTGCCGGGGCTTATTGGCAGCCGTTTGCCGGCATTGCGGGACGTGGTTATACGCAGTAATTCCTCCGGGGAATTGCTGATGACTCTGGTGTGCGGGGAAGCAGGTGATTACCGACAGTTGGCGGAGGAACTGATGGCTCAGGAAACACGGCTGAAAGCGGTGTGGATTAACAGCGGTAAGCCTTGTTACAGTATTTACGGAGATAAATGGCAGCTTGCTGCCGGTGAGGAGCACTTTAAAGATATTATAGCAGGGGTAAATATGAAATTGGCTCCCGCCTCTTTTACCCAGATAAACCATGAGCAGACCGGCAGGCTTTATGCTCTGGTTAAAGATGCCATAGCTCCCCAAAAGGATATGACGGTGCTTGATCTCTACTGTGGCGCAGGCGCTATTTCCCTGTATCTGGCTAAATCAGTCAAACAGGTGGTGGGAGTTGAAAGCTATGCTCCGGCAGCGGCTGACGCTGAAAAGAATGCCGTTATGAACGGGGTGGAAAATTGCCGCTTTTTGGCAGGCGCAGCAGAGGAAATTTTGCCAAAACTGGCGGCAGAAGGCCTGACCGCCGATGCCGTGGTTTTGGATCCGCCCAGAGCCGGCTGCGATAGAGCGGTTTTGGAAGCCCTGGTAAAGATATCACCGGAAAAGATAGTTTATGTTTCCTGTGATCCCGCTACCCTTAGCCGTGATCTGCACTGGCTGACCGATAACGGTTATAAAGCAGATACTATTCAGCCTGTTGATATGTTCCCCCAGACTGTGCATGTGGAGACGGTATGTCTGCTGTCGCGGAGCAAATAGTAGGACGCGAAAAAATTTTTCAGGATTATTAAAGAGGAAATGACAGATGACTGGGATAAAAGAAGCCCTGCAGAATAAGGATAATAAAAAGGTATATGCCCTGACTAAAGAGATCAGGGAAAAGTCCTCTGTATCCGGGGAATTTTATGATTGTTTCGATATTTTCGCAGAGCTGCTCCCGGCAAAAAGTTCTTATGTGAGAGCCAGGAGGGTTGTTCTGTGCTGCGCCCAGGCAAGATGGGACAAAGATGGGAAACTGCAAAAAGCAATGCCTGCTATGCTTATGCTGCTTCACGATGAAAAACCGACGGTGGTAAGGCAGTGCCTCAATGCTTTGCAGGAAGTTGCCGTGTATAGGCCTGAACTGTGCGGGGCAATTAAAGCAGAGATAGATATTATTGATTTATCCGGATATAAAGACAGCATGTCGCCGCTTATAAAAAAAGATATCGAGGAGCTGCTTAAGGTGATGGGATGATAGCAAATTTAATAACAAGCCTGCGTATTATGTGCAGCGCCGCCATGTTGTTCTTTCCCCCATTTTCGCCGGCTTTTTATATCCTTTATTTAACAGCAGGGGCAAGTGATATCGCAGACGGTATGGTGGCAAGAAAGGCAAATACCGTCAGTGAGTTTGGTTCAAGGCTTGATACCGTCGCGGATTTTATTTTATTGCTGCCTGCTTAAGCAAACTGCTTCCGGTGATGGAGGTACCAGCATGGCTTTGGGTATGGATAGGAATAATTGCTGTCATAAAGATAATCAATGTGGTATCCGGTTTTATCATTCATAAACAATTAGCCGCAGAGCATACCATAATGAACAAGATTACCGGGTTTTTTCTTTTCCTTCTGCCGCTGACTTTGCCTGTAATTGATTTGCAGTACAGCGCTGTTCCGGTACGTGCTGCAGCTACCTTCTCGGCAATTCAGGAAGGGCATTTTATAAGGACCGGCAGAAAGGAAAAGGGCAGATAGCCGTGAAAGGAAATTTTACCTGCCGGGATGATTGTGAGGAAAGGATAATGAACGGAAATTTTAAAAAGTACATATGGGCTTTGGCGATCTGGTGTGCTTTTGAAATTACGGCTGTTGCCCTGTGGCTGGCCAAAGACAATTTGTTTTATCTTATAAACTTTACTTATATCGGTACTTCCATAGCACTGGGACTGTTTTTGTTTGCCCGAAAATATAAATATGCAAGACGGATAGTGCAATTATTGGTCGGTATGTATATGCTTGTTTATCTCGGCCTTATTTGCAATGAAAATATGCAGATAGAGGGATTTTGGTACTATCTGTTTACCGGGGTTTTTGAAGCCGCCACTATCCATTATGCTGTTGCCAAGATCTTTGGTCCGTTGCTCTTTGGCAGAGGTTGGTGTGGCTATGCCTGCTGGACGGCAATGGTATTGGACTTTTTGCCATATAAGACGCCGCAGCAGCCAAGAAGAAAAATCGGGTGGATAAGATATCTGCTTTTTGTCTTATCCTTGGGGTTTGTAGTGGCATTATTATTGTTTGATGTAGGGAATATGGCAAAAATTATGTTCTGGGCATTTATTATCGGTAATGCTCTGTATTATTGTGTGGGCATCATCCTGGCATTTGCTTTTAAAGATAACAGGGCTTTTTGCAAATATATATGCCCAATAACAGTATTCCTGAAGCCCATGAGTTATTTTTCTCTTATCAGGATAAAGTGCGATACCCAAAAGTGCGTATCCTGCGGAAAGTGTAAAAAGGTATGCCCGATGGATGTGGATATTACCGATAATTCCCGAAAGCGTAAGAATGGTACAGAATGTATCCTTTGTATGGAATGTGTGAAAAACTGTCCCAAAGACGCTTTATAGGGTTTGTATATGCAGTTAAGTCATGTGCAAAATGAGCTAAGGTGCTTGTCTGCAGTCTTTACCAGCCGGCACTGATTGTCAGTATTATGCCATTTTATCTCAAATGTCAAAGTGGTTGCTATTATAAGCCAAAAATGATATAATTATCTACAAAATTCAGTAGAAAAAGGAGCAGGTATTATGTTTAAAAAGATCATGAGTTCGCGCTACGGCCTGCTGATCCTGATGGTGATTACTGTTATCATCTTCATGGCTGTAGTTATGGATATGATGCCCGCTAATGTGATGCGGGGCGAGGACGCTCCGGTTCAAGAAGATATTACTGTTTATATTGCAGCAGGTCCCCAGGATAGCGCTGATTATCAGCTGGCGGAAAAGATAGCCAAAAGCATCAATGATGAAGGTATCGATTCCCAGGCTGTGGTATCTGGCAGTTATGCGGAAAATATGAAAAAAATAATTGACGGAGAGGCTCCCATGGCTATTGTTCTGAATAGCTCCCTTGGGGCTAATGCCGACGCCGCCAGTGTTATTGCCCAGTTGGGTCAGGTTTATGTGCAGGCATTTGCCACAGACGGCAGCAGTTCCCTTGAGGAAGCGGCAGGTAAGAATATTGCCGTAGGCATTAAAGATTCCGCCGAAGCTGAAGCGGCATTAGCCGTATTGCAGCTTTACGGTATAGGGCCGGATGATTTTACCCCGGTATACGGAGATGCTGCCGCTGCCCTGAATAACGGGGAAGCGGAAATTGCCATTATCATTGGGGATCTGGGCAGCGCCGATATAGGCAGCGCTTCATTATTGGCTTTGGATAATACTGATCCGAATAATACCGTATTTAAAAAATCCGTTATCCCCGCCGGTACTTACGGTCAGGCCGATGATGTAGCCACTTTAAGTATTGACAAGGTTCTGGTGGCTACCTCCACTTATTCTGATGGCGCCTTTTCCATCCTGAAATCCATTCTCGATGAGGCTTTGCCGGAACTGCTGTAGCTTTGGCCCTAAGATGTATAACCGGACTTGCTGCTCCGGATGAATACTGTATAATAAAAAGACGTGCGCCTGGGTGCGCGTCTTTTTTTCGGAAGATTTAAGGCAAAACCTTAGATTCTCCAAGGAGGTAAACCTGAATATAAGCAGTGAAATCAATATGCTTTTTTTAAGCAGAATCAGCTTTTTTTGTTCGACCGGCTATGGGAAAAAGTCTGCCCCCGGTAGCTTTGGCTATGGGTTTAAAAAGGTATTTATTGTTTACCGTAAAAGTAAAAGGTCATGGATATCACCTGCTATTGCGCTGCTTCGCTGGCAGCTATCAGCTTCTGCAGATAAGCAGATCTTTCCTGCCATAATTGATCATCAGCATAGGGCTCGGATGCTTTTATGCCCATATCCGCCAGTTTATCTGCCAGATAGCGGGAATTTTTAACTGCCCCCCGATAGTTAAAGTGGAGTATATCACAAAAATCAGAATCAGGATCAATATTCAAAAGATCAATATCTTGGCTGCAGTTTAACATTTCTCCGCCCCAGGGTGTAAGATCAGCGGTTAGTTTTTGCCAGTAACTATCCTCAAAGTAAGCGTAACTGGCGGTGGAATAGAATATACAGCGGCAATTATGGCTTGCACACAGTTGGGCTATTTTTTGCAGCCAGGAGATATTGGCGGCATATTCTTCATCAGTTTGCCTGATGCTGTAATGGCGTATTTCCTTTTGGGGTACGCATTTATCAAGATAATTGTATCCTGCCAGCATATCCCTGTCATATCCGTTCAGCCCCAGACGAAAATCATCGGCAGTCAACTGATTCCAGCGGTCATGATAGTTGTAAAGGGGGAACAGCAGCCCCAGACGCTGATCAGGGGGCGCGGCGCCGAAGGTAGCTTTGATGCGGGTAAGATCATAGGGCATATAGCCGATATTAACTTTGACGCTGTCCTGCCCGTCTGTGCTGTCATAGCGTACGGAACTCAATTCCACCATGACGGCGGAAGGGCTTTGGGTGCGGAACATTTCTTCCACATAGTAATAGGTGGTGGCCACCGTCTGCTCCGGACCTGCCATTACATAGGTGCTGAAACCGCTTTCTTCCCAGATAACAGAGGGTATAACATTGCAGTATGCCAGGGAGCTGCCAAAGAACACCACATCCATACTGTTTGCTTCCTCCGCGGTAAAAGCGCCCCAGTTAGCTCCCAGCTCATAGCGTTTGGGCATAAGGATATTGGAGGCGCAGACTATAAATAACAGCAGCGCCAGCAAAAATACTGATATGGGCAATATGATTTTCTTTTTCCCCTGCATTTTTTCTCCTGTAAGTTTAGGTTAAAACTGGAAATAAACAAAATCCTGAGGATCATAGCCTGTGCCGTAGGATCCGAAAATGAGAATAGCTGCTATCAGTATCAGCCAAACCAGGCAGCTCAGCCAGATATTGCTTTCGATCTTTTTCTCCAGATCTATTCTAGGTTGGAGAAAATCCACTGTCAGCAGCAGGACAAGGCTTATCAGCAGCATTTTAAGATTGGCTGCGTCAAGGCCCAGCGCTGTCAGGCTGAAGCTTTGTCCCAAGCCGCTGGGCATTATGCCCAGGATGGAGCCTATAATATTGACCGCGTCGCCGATGCTTTCCGCCCTGAAGAATACCCAGGCCAGGCAGACCAGGGCAAAAGTGAACAGATAACGCCAGATGGTCAGCGGCCAGCCTTCCCCTATATGCAGCGCCCGGCGGATATTATCCCGCAGGGGGGCGGTGATAAGCCCTGCTATCTGATAGATACCGTTGAGCAGTCCCCAGATAATATAGGTGAGGGCAGCCCCGTGCCACAGGCCGCTCACCGTAAACACTATAAGCACATTAAGGTAGCGGCGAGAGCTGGAGCAGCGGCTCCCGCCCAGAGGAAAATACAGATAATCCCTAAACCAGGTGGTCAGGGAAATATGCCATTTGCGCCAGAAGCTTTGGATAGAGGTGGCAAAATAGGGTGAATCAAAATTACGCATCAGGCGGAATCCCAGCATCATAGCTGAACCCCGGGCAATATCCGAGTATGCTGAAAAATCGCAGTATATTTGAAAGGCAAAAGCTACCGTGGCACAGATAAGCTGGGCCGGCAGATAATTTTCCGGTGCAGCATATACCGTATTTACCATCACTGCCAACTGGTCTGCAATAACTATTTTTTTAAACAGTCCCCATAAAACAGGCAGCAGGCCGCTGCGTATATTACTTTCGGAAAAACGATGTACTTCCCTGAACTGGGGCAACAGATTAACAGAGCGTTCTATCGGGCCCGCTACCAGCTGGGGAAAGAAGGAAACGAACAGGGCGTAAATAATGAAATTGCGTTCGGCAGGCAATTTGCCCCGATATACGTCTATGGTATAGCCCAGCGCCTGAAAGGTGTAGAAAGAAATTCCCACCGGCAAAAGCACATTAAGGCCGGGAGAGGTAAAATCCAACCCCACACGGCCCAACAGGCTGCCTATAATATCGGCGGCAAAATTAAAGTATTTGAAAAAGAAAAGGATAGAAAGATTGATGATAAGGCTCAGGGCCACCCAGGCCTTTTTATGCTGGGGAAAAGATTCCAGCAGCCTTCCGCAGAAATATGTTACTATGGTGGAAGTCAGGATAAGCAGGGCGTAAAGAGGCTCCCAGCACATATAAAAATAGTAGCTGGCAGCCAGCAGCAGATAATTGCGGCAGCGCAGCGGCAACAGGAAATATAATATGATAACGGTGGGTAAAAACACCAGATATTGCAGGGAATTAAAGTTCAAGGCAAAACCTCCCACATATTTCGGAAACAGTATATCACAGAAAACCCCAGGATGCAAAAGCAGGGGATACGGCAGCCGGGTTTTCGGAAAAAAAGGTGAAAAACAAGGATTTTGCTTTGATTTACCTGAAAATATAAAAACAGTCGGTAAACGGAGGCATAATACATATGGTAAAAAGAAAAAAAGAAAAAGACCCTCGCCTTAAAAAGATAATAATCTACGCAGCTACGATTATCCTTTCCATTGTTTACCTGGTGGTGGGCCGCAATATAGCCATGAATGGTTTTCCCCAGCTGGAAAGCTATGGCAATAACCCGATGCAGGTAAAAATTACGGAAATAGTATCGGATAATCATTCTGCCGAAGACCGTATCATCATTTTTAAAGCCCGGGTTATCAAGGGTGAGATGAAAGGCGAGACCATTACCTGTAATCAGGAGATAGATTATAATTATTATCCGGTGCAGGAACCGGTGGCTAAGGGCGACCGGGTTTTGGTTTTTGCCAATACATATACCGAGGGTATAGATTGGACCATGCTGGAATATGTGCGCAGTGATAAGATTATCTGGCTGGCGGCTGCCTTTTTCCTGGCTATTCTCATATTCGGCAAGATTAAGGGCGTCAATACCCTGATAGCCCTGGCTTTTACCTGCCTGGCTGTATTCGCCGTTTTCGTACCTTCCATACTTTCCGGGCAGAATATTTATATCTGGGCAATAGTTACCTGCGTATATACTATAGTCATGACTATGCTGGTGATAAACGGCGCCAGTAAAAAGAGTTTTGCCGCAGGCATGGGCTGCTTTTTCGGGGTGCTTATGGCAGGGCTGCTTACTATTTTGATGAATGAGCTTATGTCCATGACAGGCATGCTTAATGAAGACTCCCTTTTTCTTAATATGGCTCAAAGCGAGCATCACATAGACCTGCTGGGTATTATTTTTGCCTCTATCACCATAGGAGCCATGGGCGCGGTAATGGATGTTGCCATGGATATTTCCTCAGCCCTGAGCGAGCTGAGAAACAATATGCCTGATATAGACGGCAGGCAGCTTATCAGATCCGGTTTCAATATCGGCCGCGATGTTATGGGGACTATGGCAAATACACTGGTGCTGGCCTATATAGGCAGTTCGCTGACAACTACGCTGCTGCTGGTGTCGTATAATTATACCATGATCGAACTGATGAATATGGAGCTTATTGTCTTTGAATTGCTGCAGGCATTGGCAGGCAGTATCGGTATTATGCTGGCCATACCCCTGACTTCTCTGATCTGCGCCGCAATTTATCCTAAAAGAAGTGCAAAATAATCTTTGCACTTCCGGGATTTCATAGTATTATAGTATCATATTTGTTTTTTACTCTTATCTGAAAGGGGTATTCCATGGAATTAAAAACTCCGTTATACCAGTGCCATCTGGACGCGGGTGGCAAGATCGTTCCCTTTGCCGGATATCTGCTGCCGGTACAGTATCCTACCGGGGTGATAGCCGAGCATATGGCAGTACGGGAAAAATGCGGCCTGTTCGATGTTTCCCATATGGGCGAGGTGATTTTTGAAGGTCCCGACGCTTTGGCCAATATCAACCGTATTTTTACCAACGATTACAGCAATATGGAATCCGGAAGAGTGCGCTATGGCCTGATGTGCTATGAAGACGGCGGCGTGGTGGATGATCTGCTGGTCTATAAAATGGCCGATGACAAATATTTTGTGGTGGTGAATGCCGGCAACCGGCTCAAAGATGCGGCTTGGATAAAGGAGCATCTTACCGGCAATGTACGGTTCAGCGATATTTCAGACAATATAGCTCAGTTAGCTCTGCAAGGCCCTGCCAGCCGTGATATTTTGGCCAGGGTCACTGAGGATATACCGGAAAAATACTACAGCTTTATCAATGACGCCAAGATAGGCGGTATCCCCGCCATTATCTCTCAGACCGGCTATACCGGTTCTGCAGGCTATGAGATATATGTTGCTGCAGCGGATGGAGAAAAGCTGTGGGATATGCTGCTTGTTGCCGGTGAGGATGAAGGATTGATCCCCTGCGGGCTGGGCGCCAGGGATACCCTGCGCCTGGAAGCCGCCATGCCCCTTTACGGCCATGAGATGGATGAGACAGTCACTCCTCTGGAGGCCGGATTGGGTTTTGGAGTCAAACTGAACAAGGATTTTATCGGCCGGGATGCCTTGGTAGCTGCCGGTGAACCAAAAAGAGAGCGTATAGGCCTGAAAGTAACCGGCAGGGGCATTATCCGCGAGCATCAGGATATTTACAGAAACGGCAAGCTGATCGGACACAGTACCTCCGGTACTCATTGTCCTTATCTGGGTGGGGCTTATGCCATGGCTCTGGTGGACAAGGGCGCTGTGCGTTTGGGAGATACGGTGGAAGCTGATGTCCGGGGGCGCCGGGTATCTGCGGAAGTTATTGCCCTGCCTTTTTATAAAAGATAAAAATTTGTTTTTATATAATTTTATTTAATATTTTCAAAACCCCAAAATTAAGGAGGACCTTTTAATGAATATCCCTGTTAATCTGAAATATGCGGCTTCTCACGAATGGGTAGAGTATATCGGCGACAGTAAGGTAAGGGTAGGTATCAGCGATTATGCCCAGAATGCCATGGGCGATCTGGTATTTATCAACATGCCTCAGGTAGGAGATGCGGTCATTGCCGGAGAGCCTCTTTGCGATGTGGAGTCCGTAAAAGCTGTGGAAGACGTTTATTGCCCGGTCAGCGGCCAGATAACTGCTGTTAATGAAGAGCTTATGGATCATCCCGAACTGATCAACGAGCAGCCCTATGACGCCTGGATAGCCGAGATAAGCGGCGTTACCGATGATGACGAGTTGCTGGACGCTGCTGCCTATCAGACTGTGTGCGAAGAGGAGGAATAAAATGGGCTCCTATATACCCGTAAGCGATGCTGAACGCCGGGCTATGCTGGATGCCATTGGCGCAGTTACTGTGGACGAGCTTTTTGAGGCCATCCCCCCGCAGATGCGGGTAGATAAGCTGGATCTGCCCGACGGCTGCTCCGAGCTGGAGACCCGCCGTTTTATGGAAGGCATTGCCCGGGAGAATCACTGCTTTGGCTCCATCTTCCGCGGCGCGGGGGCCTACTGGCATTATATCCCGGCCATAGTCAATTCTGTGGTAAATAAAGAAGAGTTTGTAACCGCCTATACTCCCTATCAGGCGGAAATATCCCAGGGCGTACTTCAGGCAATTTTTGAGTACCAGACCATGATCGCCGATCTTACAGGTATGGATGTGGCCAATGCCTCTGTTTATGACGGCGCTGCCGCCGCTGCCGAAGCTACCAATATGTGCCGGGACCGTAAACGCAACAAGGCGCTGGTAGCTGCCGGTACTCATCCCATGGTCATCCAGACTATCCGTACCTATTGCTTTGGCAATAACAGCCAGGTGGAGATCATCCCCGCTAAGGATGGCAAATTGGACATGGCTGCGCTGGAAACGATGCTGGATGATACCGTATCCTGCGTTTATCTGCAGCAGCCCAATTATTTCGGTATCATTGAGGATGCTGTTAATGTGGGGGGAAAGGCTCATGCAGCAGGCGCCAAATTTATTATGGGCGTTAACCCTATTGCCGCAGCCGTACTGCAAAGCGCCGGCGAATGCGGGGCGGATATCGCAGTAGGCGAGGGTCAGCCCCTGGGTATGCCCCTTTCCTTCGGCGGCCCTTATCTGGGTTTTATGGCTGCCAGTAGCAGTATGATGCGTAAGCTGCCCGGCCGTATAGTTGGTCAGACTGTGGATGTGGACGGCAAACGGGCCTTTGTATTGACCCTGCAGGCAAGAGAACAGCATATCCGCAGGGAAAAGGCCAGCTCCAATATTTGCTCTAACCAGAATCTCTGCGCGCTCACAGCGTCGGTTTATCTGGCTGCCATGGGCAATGAGGGCCTGCGGCAGGTGGCAGAAAACTGCTATGCCAATGCTCATTATCTGGCTGAAAAGCTGGCAGATATCGGCTTTAAACAGGCCTATGACGCCCATTTCTTCCATGAATTCGTTACCGAAAGCCCGCTGCCTGCCGATAAGGTTATGGCAGCTTTGGAATCCCATGATATTTTGGGCGGCCTGCCCCTGGCCGACGGCCGTATCCTCTGGTGCGCTACGGAGATGAATGATAAAGAGCAGATAGACCGGCTTATAGATGTATTGCGGGAGGTGGCAAGATAATGGAGCTTTTATTTGAACGCAGCCGCAGCGGACGCGGCCAGCTAAATGTACCTAAGGCTGATGTGGGGGAATATGCTCTGCCTGCTGAATTTGCCCGCAGGAGCAAGCTGCATCTGCCCGCCCTTTCCGAGGTGGATATCAGCCGTCATTATACCGAGCTTTCCCATCATGTGCATGGTGTTAACTGCGGTTTTTATCCCCTGGGATCCTGCACTATGAAATACAGCCCCAAAATAGATGAGGCCATGGCAGCTTTGCCTCAGTTTACCGGTATTCATCCGCTGCAGCCGGCTCATACTGCCCGGGGTTGCCTGGATGTATTGGGATATGCAGAAAAATATTTGTGCGAGATCACCGGCATGGATGCTATGAGCTTTCAGCCCGCAGCAGGCGCTCATGGTGAATTTACCGGGCTGCTGCTGATAAAGGCCTATCATCATTCCCGGGGAGAAGGCGCTCAGCGTACCAAGATTATCGTACCTGACAGTGCGCACGGCACTAATCCTGCTTCCGCCAATATGTGCGGCTATACCATAGTGAATATCCCCAGTACCCCCCAGGGCTGCGTGGATCTGGAGGCTTTGGCTGCCGCGGTAGGCGAGGATACTGCCGGACTGATGCTGACTAATCCCAATACGGTGGGTATTTTTGATAAAAATATTCTGGAGATCACCCGCATAGTTCATGAAGCAGGCGGCCTGGTTTATTATGACGGCGCCAATATGAACGCGGTCATCGGCAAGGTTCGTCCCGGCGATATGGGCTTTGACGTGATTCATCTGAATATACATAAGACCTTCTCTACTCCCCATGGCGGCGGCGGACCCGGCTCCGGTCCCTGCGGGTGCAAAAAGTTTCTGGCTCCTTTTTTGCCCCTTGGCCAGATCACTGAAAAAAACGGCTGCCGGCAGCTAAGCGATCCAGCGCAGAGCATTGGCCGGGTACGCGGTTTTTACGGCAATTTTCTGGTAGTGGTCAAGGCTTTGGCGTATATCCGCACCCTGGGCGCAGAAGGTATCCGGGAGGCTGCGGAAGGCGCGGTGCTTAATGCCAATTATCTGAAAGCGCTGCTCAGTACCAAATATGAGCCTGCTTATGCCGGCCATTGTATGCACGAGTTCGTCCTTTCTTTGGAAAAGCTGAAGCATGAAAAAGATGTTTCCGCTCTGGATGTGGCCAAAGCGCTGATGGATAACGGTATTCATCCGCCTACCATGTATTTCCCGCTGATCGTTCATGAGGCGCTGATGATAGAACCTACGGAAACCGAATCCAAGGATACCCTGGACGCAGCAGCCAAAGTGTTTCTGGATATTTATGAGCAGGCCTGCGCCGATGGGGCCAGTCTGCATCAGGCGCCTTTCCATACGGCAGTGCGCCGTCTGGATGAGACTATGGCAGCACGCAAGCCGGTGCTGACCTATGAATTTGAGGATTAGCGACAGGGATAATGATCAAAAAAGTTTATTATATCAACAGCAACAGTCTGATTCCTTATGAGAACCAGGGGCTGGAAGAGTATTTGTTCCGGCAGGTCAATGCTGATGAGCTGATTCTGTATCTGTGGCAAAACAAGCGCACGGTGGTCATTGGCCGCAACCAGAATTGCTGGCGGGAATGCCGGGTGGAAGAACTGCTGGCCGACGGCGGTTACCCGGCCCGGCGGCTTTCCGGCGGCGGTGCTGTTTTCCACGATTTGGGAAATCTTAATTTTACGTTTTGCGTAAGGGAGGCGGACTACGATGTGGCCCGCCAACTTTCCGTTATTGTAGCTGCTTTGCAGAAAACAGGTATCCCGGCGGAAAAAAGCGGCCGCAATGATATTCTGGCAGGCGGGCGTAAGTTTTCCGGCAATGCTTTTTATCACAGCGGCAGCCAGCGTTATCATCATGGCACTATTATGGTGGATGTGGATATGTCCCAGCTTGGGCGCTATCTGAACCCTTCTCCGGCCAAGCTGGCTGCCAAGGGGGTAACTTCCGTGCGTTCCCGGGTGATAAATCTGCGGGAGCTGTCTCCAGAGCTTACGGTGGATCAGCTCCGTATCCTGCTGATAGACGCTTTGGGCGAAGTTTATGGTATAAAGCCCCAGGAACTTGTTCTGGATGCTGACGATAGGAAAAAGGTGGATAATTATACTCAGGATTACCGGGATTGGGACTGGATTTACGGCACGCAGGGCAGCGGCGATGTCACTTTGGAACATCGGTTTGACTGGGGCGAGCTTATATTGGAGCTGACCCTTAATAACGGCTATGTGGAGGACGCTGTAGCTTATTCCGACGCTATGGACGGGGATTTTGTGTTGGCAGTAGGCCCGGCTTTGAACGGCAGCCGCTATGAGCAGAAAGAGCTGATATCCCGTATCTGCGCTGTGGCCAATAGCCAGCCCCAGGCAGAAGCCATGCTCCTGGATATAGGCAAATGGTTGCGGCAAGCTATCTGAATAAGTAATTTGCGGGAACAATGCATAAGGGAGCTTTAGGAGGATAACTTTATGGAGAAATTCGATCTGGCAGTGATCGGCGGCGGCCCCGGCGGTTATGTTTCTGCTATCAAAGGCGCGCAGTTAGGGCTGAAAGTGGTGCTTTTTGAAAAGGAGGCTTTGGGAGGAGTCTGTCTCAACCGTGGCTGCATACCTACCAAGACCATGATACATGCCGCGCAGATGCTGGCTGAGACCGCTTCCTGGGCCGAGACAGGCCTTTCCTGCCGGGAGCCATCCTTTGATATGGCAGGCCTGCTCCGGCGCAAAGAGGCTGTTACCGGCCAGATGGCGGAGGGAATAGCAGCTTTGCTCAAGGCCAATAAGGTAAAGGTAGTAAAGGCTCAGGCCACAGTTACCGGCAGCCAGAGCATCAGCGCTGCGGGAGAGGATTATCGGGTGACAGATATCCTCATCGCTGCCGGCAGCTATCCGCTGCTGCCGCCATTACCCGGCATCGACCTGCCGGGAGTAGTCACCAGCGATGATATGCTGGCAGGCGCTTTTTATAAAAAGCTGATAATCATCGGCGGCGGGGTGATCGGTATGGAGTTCGCCTGCCTGTATCAGGCCTTGGGGTGCCAGATCACCGTTATCGAGGCTATGGACCGCATCCTGCCCACCGTTGACCGGGAGCTGGGACAGAATTTATCCATGATAGTCAAAAAGAAGGGTGTGGATATCCATACCGGCTGCCGGGTCGGCAGGATAGAGCAGCGTGACGGCCAGCTGGTCTGCACCTACAATTGCCGGGATAAACAGGAGGAGGCAGCCGCCGACGGCGTATTGGTGGCTATTGGCCGTCGGGGCTGCGCTGAAGGGCTTTTTGCTCCTGGATTGGAGGTCGCCATGGAAAAAGGCCAGCTGGTGGTGGATGAGAATCATAGAACCACGCTGCCCCATGTTTATGCGGTAGGCGATGTGGCCAAGGGCGATGTGCAACTGGCCCATGCCGCGTCTGCCTATGGTGTGAATACCGTATGCCATATTGCCGGTCAGCCGTCACAGCTGGATATGGCTGTGATACCTGCCTGCATTTTTGTGGAGCCGGAGATAGCGGTGGTAGGCATTACCGCGGATGAGGCCAAAGCTGAGGGCATAGCTGTTAATACAGCCAAATACTTGATGTCCGGCAATGGCAAAAGCATTATCGAAATGGCAGACCGGGGATTTATCAAGCTGGTAGCCGAGGCGGACAGCGGTCGGCTGCTGGGAGCGCAGATGATGTGCTGCCACGCGGCAGATCTTATCAATGAACTGGCGCTGGCTGTCAAGCAAGGGCTTACTGCCGAGGATGTGGCTTCCCTTATCCATCCCCATCCCACCTTTGGCGAAGGGGTGCAGGAGGCTGCTGAATGTTTGCTGGGCCGGGGTATACACACTATGCCCCGCCGCCGTTAAAAAATGGCTTTTACATAGCTTGCTTAATATCCGCCTGAATTTGTTTCCGGCGGATTTTTTATGATTATTTATCGTAATGCTAAGGATAATGATGAAGAAAGTCCTTTAAAAGCAGTGGATAATATATATTGATTATGGTTTGTAAAGACTTTTATCATATGCTCCCGGCGGACAGTCGCCCTTGTTAAAAGCCAGGGGATATGGTATAATAACCCCATAGTTATAGCGTTTTATATTTTAAGCCAACTGTTACTGTGGATTAGTCAGAACGAGGTCTGTTTATGTCAATGATCTCTTTGCTTAAAACAGATATGATGGACGGAGCCAAAAATGCCGAGCAGCTGATCCGTCATTTGCTGCTGCCTTTTGGCGGCGGTGAGTTTTTTTTCTGTCCCGGCGAAAAAGTGGTTTTTTTAGCAGATGTTACGCTGCCTGCGGATAATGAGACCGGAGCCAATTTTGATATACGCCTTTTGTGGGCGCTGTTGCATCTGGCTAAGGAGCAGGGAATAAAAGAGCTTACAGTATGTATTAAACCCGAAAACGGGTTCACTATAGAGCAGATATTGAAAAACACCAGCTATGGCAAGTTGGCAGAATTGCCGGGAATAAGAATAGTTGATCTGTCCCAGGCAACCGTAACTCCCCATCCCACTGACAGCAGGCTGGTATTGGAGTACGCTGATATTTATGATGAGCTTAATTCGGCCGATGTTATAATCAGCTTGGCCAAGTTTAAAACCGCGGAAAACCGTCTTTTTGGCGGAGCCTTGGCCAATGCCGCATATGCTGCTGATTTTCCCCAGGATTTGAGTTTTGAATTAAAGCAGCGGGCTTTGGTGGATGTTTACAGCATTGTTTCCCCTGATCTTACTATAGTGGATTGTATCAAAGGCCAAAGCGGTTTTCAGAACAACATATCCTCCTGCGTAATGGCCGGATCTGACGCTGTGGCGCTTGATACCGTGCTTTGCGCTATGGCTGATCTTGATATCAATAACGAAGAATCTCTGGTTTTGGCCAGCCAGTACGGCATGGGTATAAGCAATCCGGCGGATATCGCCATGTTTGGGGACGACCTGCGGGAAATAATGGCCGGTGGCTCCGGCTCAGACGCAGATAATAAAAAGAACAAGTTGAATTAGCATATTTGCTACAGCGTTTAAAGGTACTGCGTTGGCAGTGCCTTTTGTATGCTGAATAAAAAGTTTATTACGGAGTACGATGAGAATAGCAGATAATATTTGGGAAAACCAGCTTTTGCCTCTGGTGGAAAAACCGGCTCAATATGTAGGCGGCGAATTTAATATACCCAATAAAAACTGGGATGATGCTGCGGTACGCTTTTGTTTTGCCTTCCCGGATACATACGAAATAGGCATGAGCCATCTTGGCCTGCGGCTGATCTATCATGTGGTGAATCAGTCGCAGGAATTTCTGTGCGAACGCAGCTTTATGCCTGAGGATGATATGGCGGCCCGTTTGCGGGAATTGGCACTTCCCTTGTTTTCCTGGGAAAGCAGGCACAGCCTGAGGGATTTTGATGTGCTGGGCTTTACTCTGCAGTATGAGCTTTCCTATTCCAATATCCTGTCTATGCTGGATCTGGCAGGTATACCTCTGCCGGCGGCAGACCGGGATGAAAGCTGTCCTCTGATTATTGCCGGCGGCCCCTGCTGTTATAATCCGGAGCCTTTAGCTGATTTCATTGATCTGTTCGTGCTGGGCGAAGGCGAGGAGGTCATCATTGAACTGCTGGAGTTGGTGAAAAAAGGCAAGGCAGCAGGATGGAGCCGGCGGGAGCTTTTAAAGCAGGCTGTTGATTTGCCTGGTATATATGTACCGTCCTTTTATGAAGTCTCTTATAAGGAAGATGGCCGTTTTGCAGGATTAAGGCCTTTGGAGGGAGCACCGGCTGTTATTAAAAAACGGATACTGCCGGATCTGGAAAAAGCTTCTTTTCCCACCAGGCCCATTATGCCCACTATCAAGCCGGTACATGACAGGATCATGCTGGAACTGATGCGGGGCTGCACCCATGGCTGCCGTTTTTGTCAGGCAGGTATGATATACCGCCCTCTGCGTGAGCGCAGCGGCCGGCTGCTGGAAAAACAGGCTGCGGATCAGGCGGCAAACAGCGGCTATGACGAGATGGCTTTATTATCCCTTTCCTCTGCGGACTACAGCGATATCCTGCCCCTGATGGAGGATCTGCTGGCTGCCCACAGCGGCTGCGGTATAGGGATAAGCCTGCCGTCTTTGCGGGTGGACGCAATGAGCGTCGGTTTGGCATCCCGCACCCAGGAAGTACGCAAAAGCGGTATTACGCTGGCTCCGGAGGCAGGCAGCCAGCATTTGCGAGATGTGATAAATAAGGGCGTTACCGAGGATGATATTCTCAGCGCAGCCGCCGCAGCATTTTCTCAGGGGTATACATCTATTAAACTTTATTTTATGATAGGTCTGCCTTACGAGGAAAATGCCGATATTATAGCCATCGGCGAACTGTGCCGTAAAATACTTTATCAGGCCAAAAAAAATAAACCGGCTGATATCAGAAAGCCTGTCAGGATCAGTCTGGGCGTTTCTTCTTTTGTTCCCAAGTCCCATACTCCCTTTCAGTGGCAGGGTCAGGACAGTATGGAAAAGATCCTGGCCAAACAGCAATTGCTGAAAGAAACCATTAAGCCTATGAAACAGGTATCTGTGCGTTTTCACGATGCCCCCGCCAGTATGCTGGAAGCTGTTTTTGCCAGGGGAGATCGCCGTCTGGGAAGGGTGCTGCTGAATGCCTGGAGCAAAGGCTGCCATATGGACGGATGGAAGGAGCATTTCGATTTTGATAAGTGGCTGGCTGCCTTTGAGCAGGAGGGCCTGGATCCCCATGCCTACGCCCAGCGGCAATTTGCCTATGGCGAGCCCCTGCCCTGGCAGCACTTGGATTGCGGCGTCAGATTTGACTGGCTGTGGCAGGAATTTGTGCGGGCGGGCCGCGCCCAGCTTACAGCGGATTGCCGCCATGGCTCCTGCAGTGGATGCGGCGTTTGCAATGGCGAATGGAGCTGCATCTATGCGCCTAAGCGCCAGGTGGAAAAGGCGATTCGCAAAGGCTCTTTGAGCCTGCCCGAGCAGTTGTATAAATACAGGCTTTGCCTGGCGGTAAAAGGCACTATGGCCTGGCTTTCCCATTTGGATCTTTTATGCGCAGTAGAACGCAGCCTGCGCCGCAGCAGCCTGCCGGTAGCTTATTCCCAGGGATTCAACCCTCATATGCAGATATCCTGGGGTCCTGCCCATCCTGTTGGCCTTTACAGCGAAGGAGAATATCTTGATATTATCGTCACCCAACAGCCCTGCAAAGAGTGGGAAGATGTATTGGCAAAATCTTTGCCTGACGGACTGCTGCTGGTAGAAGCAAAAGAAGTGGAGCTCAGCGAGCCTGCTTTGATGTCGTCCGTGAATTTTGCCAGGTATATGCTGGAATTCAGCGATGTTGACGAGACGGCTCTGGCGGAAGCTATTGCCCGTTTGTTGGCTGCGCCGTCCTGTTTTATTGAACGGCATACTTCCAAGGGCAGCAAAACTGTGGATATCCGGCCTTCCATTTGCAGTATGGAACAGAAGGGCCAGTGGGTCTTTTATGAATTGCGCCTGGATAATGGAGCTGCGATAAAACCCACCGAATTAAGCATGCTGCTGGCCGGAAAATATGCCAAAGGATTACGTTTGGGATTATTTATTGATGACGGAAAGGAACGCCGTCGCCCCTGATGCAGGCGCGGCTTTTTCCGTTTTTATTTTGCCTGAGCAAAGGAGTTGATATAAGTTGCAGCGAGAGATGCTGATAAAGATAAACAATGGGGAGAGCTCTGTTGCCCTGACAGAAGACAGGCAGCTCAGCGAGGTTTATCTCCCCCGGCAGGACCGTCAGAATCTGCTGGGTAATATTTATCTGGGCAGGGTGGAAAATGTCCTTCCCGGAATGCAGGCTGCCTTTATCGATATTGGTTTGGTCAAAAACAGTTTTCTTTATGTTGAAGACGCTCTTTCTCCCGGACAGGTGGCGGGAACAGTGCCGGTGGGCGAAGATCCCAAACTAAGGGCTCGTTCCATTACAGATATGGTAAGGCGTGATCAGCATGTCATGGTGCAGATATTCAAGGAACCTTTTGGTACCAAGGGGGCGCGCGTAACCATGCAGCCGTCCCTGCCGGGACGTTATGTGGTGCTGCTGCCAAAGGGCGATTATATAGCGGTCAGCCGCCGCATTGCCGATGAAACTCTGCGGCAGCAGCTTAAGGATCTGGTCCGCAGCCATCTTCCGGCCGGTATGGGTGCTATTGTCCGCACAGTGGCTGCTGATACCGGCCCGGAGACTATTCTGTCAGATCTGCGTTATTTGCTTTCCCAGTGGCAGTGTATTCAGGAAAAAGCTGCCAAAGCTGCTCCGCCGGCACTGCTTTACAGTGATTCCGATCTGCTGCAGAGAGTTATCCGTGATACCAATGGCGATGAAATAGACCGTATCCTGGTGGGGAGTAAAGAGGAGTATGACAGAGTAGAAGATATCTGCAATATGGTGGCGCCCGGCCTGCGCAGCTTTTTGCGCCTGCAGGAAACAGATGATATTTTTGCCGACTATGATATTTATACGCAGTTAGAGCGTGCTTTGCGCCGTAAGGTCTGGCTGAAAAGCGGCGGTTATATTATTTTTGATCAGACGGAAGCGCTGACGGCAATAGATGTAAATACCGGCAAATATGTAGGCGAGGATAATCTGGCGGATACGGTTTTTAAAACCAATATGGAGGCAGTAACCGAGATAGCCCGCCAACTGCGCCTGCGCAATATCGGCGGTATCATAATCATAGATTTTATTGATATGGATAATAGCGAGGACCGCCGAAAACTGCTGGAAGCTCTTGCGGAAGAAGTCAAAAACGATCGGGTGCGGATCACTGTAATGGGCATTACCCAGTTGGGTTTGGTGGAAATGACCCGCAAAAAGGTAGGGCACAGCCTTAGCTCGGTAATCGAAAAAGAGTGCCCCACCTGTGCCGGCAGAGGACGTGTCATGTGCGTTCCTTTCGGCAAGGATAAGAAAGACGTCTGCAGATAATATGCAGTACTGCTTTAGCCGCTAACAGGGAAAAGGCATTGCTTTTTCCCTGTTTTTTGTTTATAATTAATTAATGTGTATAAGTGTAAATAAAATTGTCCGTATATCCTGAAAACTACCAGGTGCTTGCACAGAGAACTTAAAAAGGCGGTAATAATCAATGGAAAATAAACTAGATGATCTGATGAAAACCCTGGCTGAATGCTGTGATGAACTGCACGCCCCCGCAATTAGCGAGGCGGATATTCAACGTATCATTACAGAGGCCAAGGCTGATATTGCCCAATGTTCCTTAGAGCTTGAGCAGGCACAGAAAACCATCGTCTTGACAGAGCAGCAGCTCAGCGCTGTTAAATCGGCCAGAGAGGCCAGTGAGGCTCAGGCAGCTACAGCAGCGGCAGAGGAGAATGACGCGCGGATAGCTGTGGAAACAGCCCGGAAAATGCTGGAAGACGCCACCCGGATCAATGTTGCCGCCAACAAAGATACGGCAAATATTCTGCAGCGGGCTGCCGCAGTATTGGAAGATACCATTAAATCCGCCAATGATCTTTATGAGCAGAAGGTCGAACAGCGTAAGGCCGCAGATCAGGCAACTGTACGTATTTTCGCCACAGAGAAGGCCATAGATTATGCTGCTGCCCGGGCATATACTACCGAAGGTATCCGCCTGAAAGAAAAAATCACTGCTGAAAAAATAGCGGAGATAAAAGAAGCGGAAAGCAGTGTGCTTGTTTGGCAAAGAAAACTGGATCAGCTGGCTCACCAGAGGGATACCGCTTGCTTTGAGGATGATATAGAGCGTTTTCAGAATGCTTTGGCTGTGGCAGAGCAGCGTATTGCCGATAATGAACAGGCAGAGATCCAGGAAAAGGCTGCGGTAGAGGCCCAGCAGGATGCGGAAAAGGCAGCCTGTTCCCAGCGTATAGATGAGCTGACCGCTCAGCGCAAGATCAAGGAAGATGAAAAATCTGCCAAGGCCGAGGAGCTTGCTTTGGCAAACGCGGAGGAAGCCAGCTGCCTGGATGTGAGCAAAATGGCTGCCGAAGAGGTAGCGGCTATTGCGGCTGAAACAGAACAGGTTATCAAGGATGGCCAGAACGAAAAAGAAGCATCTTATACCAAATGGGATGCAGGCATAGAGAATATACGTCAGGAGGGTTCCCGGAAAAAGTTGGCTTATCTGGCTGTGGAGGAAAAGGCTATTACTGCCAATTCCCGGTTGGAAGATATGAAACAGCAGGCAGATTCTTTGCGCCAGCAGATAGCTTGTGCTATTGAAGAAGAAAAATCTGCCCGTGATGCAGCCGAGGTGGCCAGAAGGCTGGCAGATAATACCAGCAAGATCCGCAGTACCATAGGTCAGCAGAGCGCAGATCTGCTTTTCCAGGCACAGCAGGTATTAAGCGAATCTGCGGAAGCTGCCGACGCTTTGATGAAACAGAAGCAGGAGGCCCGGCTGGCTGTTGAAAAACAGGGGCGGGAAATAGATGAAAAAGTTTCCGCCGGTCAACTGGATGTTTCTCTGGCGCAGCGCCAGGCGGCTGAGGCCAAGTCTGCCTGGGAGAATCAGGAAGATCTTTTGAAGCGGGAGATCGTTACGGTAGACCAGGCCAAAAGTGAATTGAGCAATGCTTTTGATCTGAAGGTACAGAACTATCAGGAAAAACTTGCCGCTGCCCAGTCGGTTGCCGCTGAGAAAAAGGAGGCTATTGTCAGGGCTAAAGAGAAGGTGCGCTCTTTGGAAAGCGCTATTCTGGCTTTGGAACAGTCGATAAAGAATTGTGATAATGAGATAGCAGCTGTCCGCAGTAAGACTGAGGATGCCTGCGTTGCTTATAAAGCAGCCAGCCAGGGGCGTCTGTCCGCTATCTTTGAGGCAAAACAAAGCGCGGTGGATGACGCTGCTTATCAGCGCAATAAATTAGCTGATGTACATGCGGCTATGGCAAATATGTCGCGGGAAGAAGAAAAGCTGCAAGAGGAACTGGCGGCAGCGGAAGATAAGGTAAAGGTGCTTATTGATTCTGCGGCACAGCAGATCATGGCTGCAGAGGCTGATGTGGAACAGCGCCGTCAGGCTGAAGAGGAAGCTCATAAGGCTTCTGATGAGGTCGCTTCCTATGTGGAAACTTTGGATATTGCTACCGGCTATGAATATGCCAGCCCGGAAATAACGATACCGGCAGCTGAGGCTGAAGCTGGGGAAGAGGCAGCGGAAGAAGCTGCTGAGACCGAAGCCGTGGAAGAGGCGGTGGAAGAAGCTGTTGAGGCCGAGCCCGTGGAAGAGGCAGTGGAAGAAGCCGCTGAGACCGAGCCTGCGGAAGAGGCGGTAGAAGAAGCTGTTGAGGCCGAGCTCGCGGAAGAAGCAGCGGAAGAAGCCGCTGAG
>CAKQQU010000015.1 GCA_934271085.1 uncultured Bacillota bacterium
CTCCAGGGGGGCGCAGCCTGGGATCTCTCCATCCAGTTCTGCCGCAACAGGCCTGGCACTGGCAAAGCGGGCTCTGCTGGTCTGCCGGTAAACAACACCGTCGATATCCAGGACAGTCCCGTCATAAACCTTGGTAAAAAGTTTTAGTATCTGTAATCTCGTTTTTCTAGGTATCAAAAGCAGATCCAGCTTACCGTCGGTAAGACTAGCTTGGGGGAACAGTATCATTCCGCCGCCGATATAGGCGCCGTTGCCGCAACCCATGATAATATATTCCCCGGAAAATTTTTCATCATCCAATTCTATTTCCGTAACGGTATAATTAAAATTCATCAGAATTTTCAGGGCGGTCAGTTTAAAAGCTATCCTGCCATTACGCCAGAATCGCTTGACCTTCCCGCTGTTATCATTTACCGCCTCGCAGGTATCGGCTCCCGCCCCAATATCAAAACTGTTTATAAAATAACGGCAATCCCCCTGGTCAAAGCGGCAGCGGCCTATATCAATAAGCCGGGGACTGGAATTTTCAATCAGCTCGCGCAGGCTGCATTTGCCTCCCGGATATATGCTGCGGCTGAAGTCGCAGGCTGAACCGGTGGGATAAGCTGCCAATATAATATCGCTGCGTATAAGTTTATCATCGCAGACAAGGGCATTAATAGTGTCATAAAGAGTGCCGTCCCCGCCTACGGCTATCACCACTTCCGCATCCTTTTCCAGAACTGCCCGGCGAATTTGCCCGCAGATCTCACCGGGGCGGGTGTATTCCCAGGAATATGTATAACCGGCCGCATCCAGCAAGGGCAAAGAAGCATCCCAAAAGGCTGCGGCAGTTCCTCCGCCGGAAACGGGGTTTACTATAAAAAACAGCTTTTTATCCTTGACTCCCCTGCTCATCCAGGCACCCTCTTCGCTTATTTCTCACCCAAAATAGTGTTATCGATAAGCCTGGTACTGCCGAAATACACTGCCATAGCAGCCAATACCGGCCCTTCAATCCTGGATACCGGCAAAAGGTCCACTGTATCCACCAAAGTAAGATAATCTATACGGGCCAGCGGAGAGCTGCTTATCTCCTTCTCCATCAGGGATATTATAGCCTGGCTGTCACGCTGGCCGGCAGCATAGCATCTCTCTGCCGCAGCTACTGCCCGGGAAAGGCAAAGAGCCTGCTGACGCTCTTCTTCGCTGAGATAAACATTACGGGAACTGCGGGCCAGACCGTCTTCCTCTCTTATGATAGGCATTCTGTGCAGGGTAAGCTTATCATCCAGATTAAGATCCCGCACCATCCGCTCCAGAATAAAGAACTGCTGGGCATCTTTTTGACCGAAATAGGCGTTAGCCGGCTGAACAATATTGAACAGCTTCAGCACCACAGTGCATACGCCCCGGAAATGAATAGGGCGGGTGACGCCGCAAAGCCGGGTCTCCAGTTGAGTAGGTTCAACATAGGTAATAAAATGTTCCGGATACATCTCCCTGGGCTCCGGAGCAAAAATCACATCCACCCCGGCCTGTTCACAGGCCAGACTATCCGCCGCCAGATCTCTGGGGTAACGCTCATAATCCTCGTTGGGGCCAAACTGGGTAGGATTCACAAATATACTTACTACAACAATATCATTATTATTACGGGCTGCCTCTATCAGAGACAAATGCCCCTGATGAAGATACCCCATAGTAGGCACCAGACCGACGGTTTTACCTTCCTTATGCCAGAACCGTGCCAGTTCGCCCATTTCCTTAACGCTGCTGACTGTTTTCATTTGCTCATTACCTCTCATCCATTCAGATCCCTTGATCAAAAGTTTGACTTTCTGTTCTCCGCCAATACCGCAAAGGATATCAGACAGCTTTTCCCCATCCGGAAGCGTCATACCGCCGGCTATCTCTGCCAGAGGCTGCAAGACAAATAAGCGCTGCTTCATAAGGGGATGCGGCACAGTCAGCCGGGGGTCATCCAGCACCAGGCCTTCAATAAGCAGGATATCTATATCCAGCCTGCGGGGAGCCCAATGATACTTGCGCTCTCTGCCGGAAAGCTCTTCTGCCTTCTGCGTCAACTGTAGCAGCTCATAGGGGCCCAGCGCAGTGCTGATCTCCACCACTGCGTTATAATAGTTTTCCTGACCTTCTACCCCCCAGGGGCTGGTCTCGTATACAGAAGAAATTTTTCCAACGGTTATACCGGGATGGCCGGCCAGAAAGCTGACGGCGAAACGCAGCCACTTAAGCCTGTCCCCCATATTGCTGCCCAGGCCCAACCAGACGCACCGGGGCATCATCTATCCTCCGGGCGCTGTTTGCGTTCCATCTCAATGGCAGCCGGGAACACCATATTATCCAGGCGTGCCTGGGATTTTTCCACCCGGATGCGTACCTTGGCAATACGTTTATCCTCCAGTATCATACTGGCCAGCCGGGAGGTAAGGGTCTCCAGCAGCTGAAAGCTGTTGTCTTCCACAAAAGATCTGATCTTGCAGTAAAGTTGGGCATAATCCAGGGTATCTGCCAGATCATCGCTGGCAGCGGCTGCAGAAAGATCCGTATAAAGGGCAACGTCAATGGAAAAAGGCTGCTTTACCAATTTTTCCACAGGGTTTACACCATGTTTGCCCATGACCTGAATATTACTGAGAATTATTTTATCCACTATTCCTCCGCACCTTTCATTAAAGAACCAAAAATTTTTAAAGCCTGTACACTGGCTGCTACGTCATGCACCCTGATAATGCTGGCCCCCCTGCTTACGGCGAACAGCTCCGAAGCAATATTGCCGGGACCCCTCTGCCCCGCTTCGCCGCCGCCCAGAGCGCCGATAAAACGCTTATTGGACATGCCCAGCAGCAGCGGCCTGCCGAACTCCAGAAAATCTGCCGTATGCGCCACCAGCCTGCGGCACTGTTCCATATCCATATCAAAACCTATACCCGGATCCAGGATCAATTTATCAAAAGGCACTCCCTGAGAAACCGCCATTTCAATATTCCTCTCAAAAAAGCTTTTCATCTGCGATATAATATCGCCCTTTGCAAAAGGCCCCCGGAACATCAGGACCAGATACGAATCATAGGCAGCGGCTACCCGGCTCATCTCCGGGGTGGGCAGACCGCTGTTGTTAATGATGGTAAATCCGTATTCAAGAGCTGCTTTTGCAACCTCCGGTTTATCGGTATCAATAGAAAGGGGCGGCAGCTCATCCGCAGGCAATATATCCAGCAAAGGGCTAAGCCTGTCCAGTTCCTGACCGGCGCTTAGCGGAGTATAACCGGGACGGGAGGATGCGGCACCTATATCCAGGATATCAGCTCCCGCATCAGCCAGCTCCCTGGCATGAGCCAAAGCATCCTGCTTATTAAAATATAACCCTCCGTCAAAAAATGAATCCGGGGTGATATTTACTATGCCCATTACCATGGGTCTTTCAAAAAAAAGTTTTTTCATCTGATACTCCTGTATTTGGACATATTTCGACATAACAGGTACAAAAACCTGTCTTTTATTTTCAGCCTTTTAACAGCCAAAAGCCCCGGCGTTAAAACGCTAAGGGCTTTTGGTAAAATACTGATTCGGATTATCAACAAAACGCGCCAAACTACTGCTTATCTTCAAACGATATATGGATGTCGGGATCTGCTGTTTCTTCCCCGTCATCCTTTACAGCCTGGGCTGATCTGCGGGCCTGTATCTTCTCAGCCAAAGCGGCTGCTGCGGCAGATTTTTCCGCATCCGCTTTCAAAGCAGCGGCTGCTGCTTCGGCCATAGCCTCGCCTGCGGGAGCGCTTTTACTCATTATCTTATAGAAATCAACCGCTTCGATAGTCTCGCATTCTATCAGCTTCTGGGCCACCTGATTCAGCTCATCCATATGTTCGGTGAGTATCTTTCTGGCGCGCTGATAGGCCTGGTCTATATAATTGCGGGCTTCCTTATCTATAGCGTAGGCAATGGCTTCGCTGTAATTCCGTTCATGAGAAATATCCCGTCCCAGGAATATCGTATCCTGCCGCTTGCCAAAGGTCAGCGGGCCCAGTTCATCGCTCATGCCATAGCGGGTGATCATCTCCCTGACTGTATCTGTAGCCCGCTCCAGATCGTTCTGAGCGCCGGTGGAAATATCTCCCAGCACCAAAGATTCGGCCATACGGCCGCCCAGCAGCATCACCAGCGAATCCAGCATCTGGGATTTGGTAGCATAGTTACGGTCTTCTTTGGGCAGCAGCAGCGTATAACCGCCGGCTCTGCCCCGGGGAATAATGGATACTTTATGCAAAGGATCGGAATTAGGCAGAAAATAGGATACTACGGCATGACCTGCCTCATGATAAGCCACCAGTTTCTTTTCCCTGGGGCTGATAACTTTCGATTTCTTTTCCGGCCCGGCGATGACCCGCTCCACAGCCTGTTCCATTTCTTCCATATTTATCTTCTTTTTGCCGTGACGGGCAGCCAGCAGGGCAGCCTCGTTCAGCACATTGGCCAGATCCGCTCCGGTAAAACCGGGAGTACGGCGGGCAACAACATCCAGATCCACATCTGCTGCCAGGGGCTTGTTTTTGGCATGCACGCCCAGTATCTGCCTTCTGCCGGTAACATCCGGAGGATCAACGGTTATTTCCCGGTCAAAACGGCCCGGACGCAGCAGCGCCGGATCCAGAATATCCGGGCGGTTGGTCGCAGCCATAACAATGATACCCTCATTGTTGGAAAAGCCGTCCATTTCTACCAAAAGCTGGTTAAGGGTCTGCTCTCTTTCATCATGGCCTCCGCCCAGGCCTGCGCCTCTCTGACGGCCAACGGCATCTATCTCATCGATAAATATAATACAGGGGCTATGCTTTTTGGCCTGGTCGAACAGGTCGCGGACGCGGCTGGCGCCAACGCCCACAAACATTTCCACAAAATCAGAGCCGGAAATGGAAAAGAAGGGTACTCCAGCCTCGCCTGCCACAGCACGGGCCAGCAAGGTTTTACCACAGCCGGGAGGGCCGTAAAGCAGCACGCCCTTGGGTATACGAGCGCCCAATGAGCTGTACTTACGGGGATCTTTCAGAAAGCCTACTACTTCTTCCAGCTCTTCTTTTACCTCGTCAACTCCCGCCACGTCGGCAAATGTGACTTTTTTGCGGGCATCGGTCTGCATTTTGGCACGGCTTTTGCCAAACTGCATCACTTTTCCGCCGCCGCCTTGACCCTGCTGCATCAAAAAGATAAATAGTCCGACTATAAGCAGCATGGGGATAAGCGTGCCCAAAAGGGACAGCCACCAGGAAGCAACTACCGCATCATAGGTTATAGTAACATTATTTTCCGTAAGATAATCTGCCAGGGCAGGATCAGCAAAAGTCACGGCCTTGAAAGCCTTGCCATCAGGAAGCTGGCCGGTTATGGTGTAACGGCCGGCCTCAGTTTCAGCGGCAATAACCACCTCGGTGATCTCGCCGCCGGCTACTTTCTGCATAAACTGAGTATAGTTCAGCTCAGTAACAGCCGGCTTCTGGTTTCCCCATGTATAAAAAGAAAGGATGACCAGTACAATCAGAAAAAAGATGGTGAAATTTTTTAATATCTTATTCAAAAGCTACTCCTTTCGCAAACGATTGCGGGAAATGCAGTGAAACCGTGCAGTCTTATACTTTACATTATGCCGTGTTATTATGTTTTACTATCATTGACATACCGACATACCGGGGCATAAAGCCTTTTCTGTTTTTAAAGCCAGCCTGCGGCCACTTGCCATAAATACCGGTCATCCGGGCAGCCTGCGCCGGAATGTCCGGCAAAATCATCCTGCAAGCCAGCTCGCTGCCATCGGACAACGCATAAACCATAAATATAATAAAGAAAAAATACAGCGTCACAGTTGATCAGCCGGACGGCCAAAGGGCTTTACAATGGCTTACGGCAACAGTCATTCTGATTATATGGATAATTTTCTATGGATAATCGCTACTATGCCAACTGCCTGGAGGATATCAGACGTCCGTCCGGGGGATATTTGCAAACGACTTTCCTGAGAATTACCGGTTTTTTATAATATTTTTATATTTTAACACAGGGATCAAGTTTTATCAATACAGGCTTTGTGACAACTATCTGTTCTTTTTTCCACAGGCCGGCCAGCCAGATAATATCTTCTCCGGCAATCAAAACAGGCCATTGCGCCCTTAAATATACCGGGATATGCTTATCAATAAAAATATCCTTGATCTTTTTGCTGCCTGCCTTGCCGGAAGAATCCACTCTGTCCCCATCCTGCCTGCAGCGGAATGACAGCTGCGGCAGCAAAGATTCATCTACTATAAAACTCCATTTTTCTCCGGTTGAAGTATTACTGCTCAACGCCGCCTTATATTGCCAGGAAGTATCGGCCAGCCTGTGCCAGCAGTTATCAGCCTCTACCGGCAAAGGATCGTACCCCTTGGGCAGTTGTGGCATATACGGGGCGAAATAAAGCTCATCCCGCTGATAAGCCTTCATATCCGCAGGCAACTGCACGCAATCCTCATCCCCAAGCTGCAGAACCGCTTCTGTATGGGCAAAATCCAGTTCTTCTCCTGTCAAAAGCTGCCATGCTTTACGCACGACCCTTCGCCGCAGAGCCAAAGGCAGTTTGGAAAGGCCGTCTTTGTTCAAAGCGTTCCGCTCCTCCAGCCAAAGCTGGGCAAAAGCATATTCGGCCATTTCATCCAGGAGATAGTTTTCTTCCCGGCAAATATCGGCTGTGGTGTTCAGCGACTCTCTTATACGCGGATTGTACGAAGCAAGCTGGGGCAAAAGCTGATGCCTTATCCTGTTGCGCAAATAAATTATATCCTGATTGCTGGCATCCTCGCAATACTCCAGACCATGACGGGCCGCATAATCCAGTATATCGCTGCGGGAGGCAAAAAGCAGCGGCCTGATGATATCATTATTCTTGGGAGCCATGGCAGCCAGCCCATTGGGGCCGCTGCCCCTGAGCAGATGCAGCAGCACCGTCTCCGCCTGATCATCGGCATGATGCGCCACGGCAATGGCACAGGCCCCGATTTTTGGGGCAGTGGAGCGCAAAAAAGCGTACCGCTCTTTTCTGGCGGTATCCTCAATATTACCGCCAAGAGCCCGGATATCCGCGCTGCCGCTGAAAAAGGCGGTATCGTGGGAAGCCGCAAAATCAGCCACAAACAAGGCTTCCTCCGCTGATTCCGGACGCAGCTTATGATCAAAATGGGCAACAGCCGCTTCTATACGCAGGCTCGAGCGAAGAGAAAGTATTATATGCGCCAGACAGAGGGAATCAACACCGCCGGAAACAGCCAGCAGCACTCTGTCCCCTGCCTGCAAAAGACCTTGCTCCCTGATATAAAGCTCCGTCCTTTTGGCCAGGTCCATATAACGCTCCTTTCTGGTGCTGTTTTACACAAAAATAGAAACTGCAATGCAGTTTCTATTCTGTAAATATTATTCTTTTCCTGCTTATAGGGTTATCAGGCGATCTCGCCCATTTTTGCCACCAGCACGGTTATATCATCCCTGATCTTGCCGCCGCTGATGCTGATGACTTTATCCAGCAGGTATTCAGCCATTACCTGCGGATCGTTTACCACAGCCTGGCCGATGACCCGGCTTAACCACTGCCCCTCCTCAGGAGCGTCCATCTCCAGCAAACCGTCAGAGGCCATGATTATCATATCCCCGGGAAGCACCTGTTCCGAATAAATTTCCTGCTCAACGCTGGCAAGCATTCCCACAGGCAGGCTGTTGCCACCCACTACCTGCACAGTGCTGTCCCTTTTGATATAGCTGGCAGCCCCTCCGGTCTTGATAAACTGGGTCTTCCCGTCATACATATCCACCACGCAGATATCCATTGTGACAAAGCGTTCCGCATTGCCCCGCAGAGATAACACTGAGTTTACCATATCAATAGCCGTAGCCCTGCTGAAACCCGCTTCCAGCAGTTTGCTCATCAGCGATATGGCTGCATTGCTTTCCTTGGCCGCTGTATCGCCGCTGCCCATGCCATCGCTTATCATCAGCAACTGTCTGCCGTCTTCCAAAAGAATATTCCCGCCGCTGTCTCCGCAAACCCCTTTTCCGTCTTTTGCCAGCTGTGCTTTTCCCAGAGTCAGATTATGAGCTCCCGCAGCCAATAATCTGTAATCACAACGGCAACCGCCGTTTTCTCTGGCACCGCAAGTGCTTTCATGCACAATGAAGGTGCAGCCAAGCAATCTGCTGACTTCCTCCTCGATAGCCTGACGGCAATAGGTCTCGCCGGGACACTGTATATATTTGGCCCACACGCCTATGGATCTGTCCGATACATCAGTGATACCAGCCTCTTCCACCGGCAAGCCCCGCTTTGCCACAGCTTTTTCCAGTTCCCGCTCCAAAACTTCCCGCTCGTCGCCGAAATCCATGATCTCCCTGGCTATCTTTTCCATCATCTCCGAAATACCCGTAAGCTGGGCGCTGATAAGCCTGCCGGTATTCTGCTTCTGCAACTGCCAGTAATTACTGCGGCACTGCATATCGAAAAGACAGTTGACAGTAGCGATCAGCTCTTTGATATGGGGGCAGCGGCGGGAAAAATTATCCGGCGCGTCCCGCACTTCGGCAGCACCGTTTTCCCGCACTGATTCAAACAGGGAGATCACGCCCATCACTGTTTGCTGATAATCCATTTCCCAGCATATATCCCGCAAAGAACAATGACTGCAAAGCTGATGGGAAAGCTGCTCCATGGATTCTCTGATACCTTCTTCCTGGGTCAAAGGCTCGCTGTCCCCCAGTTTGGATAATGAGGCGCCCAGATCACGGAATAACCATCCCGAATTACGCAGCCGGCGCAAAGCCAGGTGGAGAAGGCGCTCGCTTTTTTCCTCCTTGGCAGAACGCAGGCCGCTGGCAGAGAAAGCCTTGCCCAAAGCGGCGCTGAGTTTTTTGGGTATCATAAAGAAAAGCAGCGCCGCAATAGCCGAGGCCAGCAATCCGGCAGAGATCTCATCAGGAGAAAGCATATATAAAGCCAGTATCATATTACCCAAAATAAATCCTACAGAAGCCCCGATGCGGCCAAAATTGGCAAAAACTCCCGCCAGCAATCCGGAAAAAGCATATGTAGCTATAACAGAGGGGGCAATCACCTGGGATATGCTGGGTATTATTCCCACCAGAGCGCCTACGGCAGCCCCGGCTCCGCCGCCGCCCAAATAAGCCACAAGCAAAATCAGCAGCCGGCTGAAAAGTCCCTGCACATCCAAAAGAGCGATGGTAACGCCGTTAAGACCGCAGATCAGCCCCATCCCCGCCAGAAAAATGCAGATAATTTCATCAGCAGAAAAACGGCGGGCCACATCAAAACGGCGCAGTGCCGTAAGGATAACCAGAAATACCAGGGAAAGACCGCCGGCGATAGCGCTTTCGAAGATACTGGTCAATAGCTGATAATCAGTAAATACCGTCAGCGCCATTAAAAGCCCTTTGCTGACCATCATAGCTGCTATAACCATTCCCGGCACCACGAACCACTGCTTTTTATTATCCACCGTATAAAGCAGAAAGATCATAGTCAGCAAAACCATAACAGCCGCATATACCAAAAAAAGCTTCCAGGTCATGGCTGTATATAGCCCCGCCAGCATAGGCAGCAGGTATACCGCTCCTTTTTTGGGATAAGTAACCAAAGCAGCCGCCAGAAACGCAGGGGCAAAAGGATAAAGGCCTCCCAGCACCTGAGCCCTGGCAAAAAGAAACGCCGCCAGTGATAAAAGCAGCACCCGCAATGTTTTTACATAAACTGCTTCGCCGCTTTTTTTAGGAAGAGCAAAAACCGGTCTGGCCGCCGCTGCCTCCGCCGCCCGTTTAAAAGGATATATACGAGGGGTATCCGACATTCTCAATCACCTCTGTTTTGCTAAAGTTTTTGCTTGTCCAATTGAACTCGACTACATTATATTCCATGATGCGGAAGAAACTTGTCGTAGTCTGCCATAAAATATAAATTTCTATATAATCCCAGCTAAACCAAATATTGGATTAGGAAACGGCTCTTTGGTGTGGTAAAATGGGAAAGAAGCCGGGGGTTGGCGCCGCCTCCGGAGAAAACTCAAGATCGGAGTGATAACATGAAGAGACCCGTTAGAATTTTTTTCTCCCTGTCACTGGCGGCGGCCCTTTTGGCCCTGCCCTTCACCGCTCAGGCGGCCTGTTCGGGAGCAGCATCTTCCCCTACGGAGCAATGCGGCTCCCAAACGGTATCTTCCTGCATGACCGGCGACTGCAGCAATGCAGATGCCGGCAAATGCGGTAACGCCGCTGCCTGCAATAAGGATAATACTGCCGCCGATAAAGGCGGCTGCGCAGCCAATAGCAATAATCAAAACTGCAGCAAAAATAACTGCAGCACAAATGATTGCGAAAAAAATACTGTCAGCTACTCTGAAAACACCGGCTGCAACAGTTCGCTGAACATACTCTGCCGTCTGGCCAACCTTCTGTGCAACGGCCAAAACTGCAGCAAATATGATAATAACTGCTCCGGTATCTCCGATATCCTGAGCAACTGGCAGTTCCTGCAATATCTGAATGGCGGCAAAATAGAAACCACCGCCGGCAATCAGCTGGCCGATGCAGACGAATTATGCCTGCAGGTCGTTGAGCTGGTCAATGAGCAAAGACAGGCGGCCGGATTACAGCCCCTTACTGCAGATCCTCAGCTTTTTGAGGCTGCTTATATCAGGGGGGAAGAAATTATGACCCTGTTTTCCCATACCCGTCCCAACGGCAAAAGCTGCTTTACCGTACTTAGCGAAAACAATATCGCTTACATGGCAGCCGGTGAAAATATAGCTCTGGGTCAAACCAGCGCTGAAAACGTAATGACCGACTGGCTCAACAGCGAAGGTCATCGGGCCAACATTATGAGCGATTCCTACAGCCGTATCGGGGTGGCAGCCATTCCCAATACCAACGGCAGCGGTTATGCCTGGGTACAGATCTTTGCCAACTGATACATAACGCAAACCAATGAGCCGATAACAGGAAAACATTCATAATAAATGGGCGTCCGCCGGGGACGCCCATTTTTTCGACACAAGTTTGTAAATGCGGCATATGGTAACAGTACAAAACAAATCAGGAGGTACCCATATGAAAGTTTGTACCGGAGCAGCCTGGCCATGCGGAAACGCCTGCCCTTTGGTAGGTTATGGTTTCGTCATGGTACAGGATACGGACCGCATGTATGATTATGAATCAGCATTCATAACCGGCACTATTTTTCCGGAGCTGAGTTATCCCAGGGGAAAATACGGACCAAATGAAATCTTTTCCTGAAAAAGTATTATGCAAACAGCAAAAAGAACAAAGGAGGGATAAAATGAATAGCGAACAGGCTGCCTTGCTGCTCAGAATACAGCAGGTAGGATTGACCATGGACGATCTTAGAGAATATCTGGATACCCACCCTATGGACAGCGGAGCTATCCAGCGTTTTAACAGTTCAGCCGCAGAATATGCCGCTATGAAGGATGAGTATTCCAGGAGATTCACACCTTTATGCTCCGCTTCGCAGAACAATAACGAAAGGGAATGGCTCTGGGCTTTGAGCGATTTTCCCTGGGATCATTAAGGAGGGCCGCTATGTGGTTATACGAAAAAAGACTGCAGTATCCGGTTAAGACCAACAGTACCAATCCCCGTTTGGCAAAAATGCTGATGACAGCCTATGGCGGAGCAGACGGCGAGCTTTCCGCAGCTCTGCGTTATTTGGCCCAACGTTATACCATGCCCGCCAATAATCTTAAGGGCTTGCTTACAGATATTGGCACAGAAGAATCGGTTCCATCATCATCTGTATGAAAGGACAAGCCAATTTTTACATATTATTTATGCTATGCAGAAAAATTTTTTCGTATTCTTTTCACAGGTTTTGTATACAAGTATTCTTTATGCTGCCAAAATATATATTTATAACTGGGATTTTATAAAAACACCGCTGGTTTATACATACCAACTGCTGCATATTCCCTCAGCAAAAGCCTTTATCTGCACATTTAATGATTATTTTAATTATTTACATTTGTCCGACAATTTATTATAATAAACGCATTATTGCTCTATGGTAAAATATCAGAGTAAAAAACATGGAGGTATTGTAATGAAGAAAAATCTGCTTTTGGTTATAGTTTTGGCTCTGGCTCTTTGCCTCACCCTGACTGCCTGCGGTAACAACAATGCTGACGGTGAAGGCGGCGCCGCCACCGGCAACACCAACCTGACCATGGGTACCGGCGGTACTTCCGGCACCTACTATTCATTCGGCGGTGCATTGGCCACAGTTCTCAACAATGCTGATCTGGGCTTCAGCATTCAGGTCACCAGCTCCGGCGCTTCCGGCGAAAATGTCAAAAACATCGGTTCCGGCGCTGTTCAGCTGGCCATCCTGCAAAACGACGTTTTGGACTATGCTTACAACGGCACCAACACCTGGGAAGGCAATGAGCCTATTACCAACACCAAGGTTTTGGCCTGCCTCTATCCTGAGATCTGCCAGATCGTAGCCACCGCCAGCTCCGGCATCACCTGCGTTGCCGACCTGGCAGGCAAGCGCGTTTCCATCGGTGATATCGGTTCCGGCGTTGAAACCAATGCCAAACAGATCTTGGCTGCCTACGGCCTGTCTACCGATGATATCAAAGTTCAGAACCTGGGCTTTGGCGACAGCGCTGACGCTATGAAGAACAACACTCTGGACGCTGTGTTCATCACTGCCGGCGCTCCCAACACTGCTGTAATGGATCTGGCCACTTCCCGCGATCTGGTCATTATCCCCGTTAACGGCGCAGAAGCTGATGCCCTGCTGGCTGACTATCCCTTCTATGCCAAAGCTACCATCACTCCTGACGACTATTCCTTCCTGAGCGAGCCCGTTGAAACCATCGCAGTTCAGGCTACCCTGATCTGCTCTTCCGATATGGATGATGATACTGCTTATAATATCGTCAAAGGTATCTTCGACAATGCCGAGAGCCTGGCTACCGCTCACGAAAAGGGCAAATACATCGATCCTGCCTACGCTATTCAGGGCGTATCCATCGATTTCCATCCCGGCGCTCTTAAATATTATCAAGAAGCCGGTGTTCTCTAAACCATGAGCAATTCCAATAAGCCGTCAAAAAATAAAAAATGGCTTATCTGGGCAAGCGCGATTGTTATCGCGCTTGCCCTTCTTACGGTATTTACCCTTGCTTCCCTGACCAACTGCTTGCAGCTAAGGGATATCAACAGCGGCAAGATAGTCTGGCGGGGGCAGCTGGCCGACCAGGAAACATTCTCCGTTTCCTACACCCATTCGGTCAACAAAAGCGACGTCAATGAAGAATACCAGCTGCGGCAGGATGATTTTTATCTTATCCGCCTTTACTACTCTGCTTTCGGCGCTGGTATGACTACCGATATTTATGCGGACGGCGGTTTATCAATTTCCTACCAGGACGGCAAGATGATAGTGGAATTTGACAAGCTGCTGGATGATATTACTTACAGCGTAGCGCGAACGGCTGATCTGATCCTCCACTACCGGGGAGAGCAGATACATTTCAGCGATCTGGCTGGGCCGGGCGAGCTGCTGCACTTTGAAACCGGACTTTATCCCGCATGGCTGCTTTAAGCCTGCAGGTGTAATAATATATAATCAACAAAGGAGAACTGCTTATGAGCGATAACAACATCAACCCCCAGGCTGATGCTGGTAAAAAAATTGAACCGGCAGCAGAGCAAATAACTGCTGTGCGCACAGGACACGGACTGACTCCGCCGGGCGAACCCCTGGATAATATCGTTGACAGCTATATAGGGGTAGACGGCGAACCCCATGCCGAAGCAGTCAGCGAAAATGAGATACAGGAGATCTTGGCACAATATGACAAAGAATCCAACACCCGCATTTTTACCGGCGGCCGCAAGATAGTTGTACGCTGGGTACTGATCGCTTTTACCATTTATGCCCTGATCATCAACTCGCCGCTGGTCACTCTGCCCAGCCAGATCCACCGTGCATCATATCTCAGCTTTATAATCCTGATGGCTATTTTGATGTATCCTGCCTGCAACCGGGATAAAAAATCCGACTATATTCCTTGGTACGACTGGATAATAGGCCTGGCAGGCAGCGGAGCCTTCTTCTATTTCGTCATCTGCTATGAAAAGCTTGTCTATCAGATGGGCACCATAACCACTGTGGATATGATAGTAGGTCTGATAGGTATAGCAGTACTCTTTGAATGCTGCCGAAGGGTAGTGGGCATACCCCTGATGATAGTGGTTGGCTGCTTTATACTTTATGCTGTTTTCGGTTATCTGATCCCCGGCCGCTTCGGCCATGCAGGGTTCTCCATAAACCGTACCGTAAACTTCCTCTTCTTCACTCAGGAGGGTATTCTGGGAACACCTATTGCTGTATGTTCCAGCTTTATTTTCATTTTTATTCTCTTTGGTTCGCTGCTGGAGAAAACCGGCATCGGCCAGTTCTTCATCGATTTCGCCAATTCCATTGCCGGTAAGGCAGTGGGCGGCCCTGCCAAAGTAGCTGTTATCAGCTCTGCCCTTATGGGTACCATTTCCGGCTCATCGGTAGCCAATACAGTAGGCTCCGGCAGCTTCACCATCCCCATGATGAAAAGGATGAAATACCGGCCGGAATTTGCCGCGGCTGTTGAGGCAACATCTTCCACCGGCGGCCAGCTGATGCCGCCTATCATGGGTGCAGCCGCCTTCCTTATGGCGGAGATGACCGGCATCCCCTATGCTACCATTATTCTGGCGGCAGCTATCCCGGCAGCGCTTTACTTTACAACCATTTTACTGCAGGTTCATTTTGAAGCCAAAAAGCTGGGATTAAACGGTATGCCTGCAGAAGAGATACCCCGTGCCTGGACTTTGCTGAAAGAAAAGGGACATCTGTTCCTGGCTATCATAGCCATAATCGTTTTCCTGTCCCTGGGATTCCCTGCTTCCACCTCAGCTCTGATGGCCTGCGCCACCGCTATTGTAATGAGCCTGTTCCGCAAAGATACCCGCATCAATATCCACCGGTTGCTGGATTCCTTTGAGAATGCCGCCCGCAACTGCATCGGCGTTTCCATCGCCTGCGGTATGGCCGGCTGCATAGTAGGCGTAGTTACCCGTACCGGCCTGGGCTTCACTTTTGCCGGAGCTTTGCAGGGCTTCGCTGGCGGCAATCTGCTGGCTGCCCTGTTCTTCTGCATGCTGGCCTCCATAGTACTTGGCATGGGCGTTCCCACCACCGCCAATTACGTTATCATGGCAACAGTTACCGCTCCGGTTGTAATCAATCTGGGTGTGCCCATGCTGGCAGCCCATATGTTCGTATTCTACTTTGGTATAGTGGCGGATATCACCCCGCCGGTAGCTCTGGCGGCATATGCAGGCTCGGCCATTGCCAAGAGCAATCCTCTGAAAACAGGTGTTGCAGCTACCAGACTGGCTATCTGCGCCTTCATTATCCCCTATATCTTTGCCACCAATCCGGCCATGCTGCTGATAGAAACCACCTTTGGTGAAGTTATACTGAACGTGGTCACCGCTCTGCTGGGTACCACTTTGATATCCCTGGCCCTCACCGGCTTTGCCGTAGGCAGGATATATGCCTGGGAACGCCTGATTTGCGCGGCTGGCGGTTTGCTGATGATCATCCCCGGCTGGCAGACTGACGTTATCGGCCTTGTTATCGGTGCAGGTCTTCTGCTGCTGCAAAAGATACGCTATGGCTCCATGAACATCCTTTCCGGCAAAGTGCCGGAAAAGGCCGCCCTTTTCCACAAATCCGGCAGTATAAATTTATAGCGGTATAAATTTATTTGTATAGCAAAAGAGCAGGCTGTTTAAAGCAGCCTGCTCTTTTTTGTACTATAAAAATTATGATATGGGGTACCTTCAGCCATTTTGCAAGATGCCCGCCGCCTGCTCCGCTGAATACCGGCTCACAGACGTCAAAAACAAAAAACTCATAACCTGCGATACCGTCTTATCAGCAAAGGCAGCTAACAGAAGGACATAGCCTTCATCAAAGCCCGCTCATACCCATCCCAGGCAGATAACTCCAGATAATTCACCTGGCCGGGAAAGCTGCAGGCCTTTTGCCGCTGCTCGCCGGATAACAGGCAAATTGCCGCGCCGGAAAGAGAGGTATTGCCTACATAATCAATACGGCCGCTGAAGACAGCGGGCAAAAGTCCCGCACCGATCAGGCTGCTCGCCGGCAAATGAGCTCCAAACTGCCCTGCTACCAGCACCTTATCCACCTGCCCGGCAGCCAGACCTATTTCCTGCAGCATAATATTGACCCCAGCCAGGATCGCGCCTTTGGCCAGCTGAACCTGGCGTACATCCCGCTGGGAAAGATAAATATCCCTTTCCCGGTCTACGATAAAGCGTTTTTTCCCCTCTGCCTTATCCACCAGAGGATGATCCTGCAGCCGCCCGTTCCTGGCAATGATACCAGCCTGTACCAACTGGGATATAAGGGCCAGCAAACCGCTGCCGCATAGGCCCAGAGGCTCGCTGTTACCTATGGTGCTGATCTGTACCGAACAGCCGTCGCTGCCCAATACCACATCCTCGATAGCACCCTCCGCAGCCCGCATACCGCAGCTTATATCCATGCCCTCCAGGGCAGGGCCGGCAGCGCAGGAACAGGAAACCATCTTGCCGCCCCGGGCAAGTACCATTTCGCCATTGGTGCCAATATCGATAAAAAGTACATTCCCCTGCAACTCGTCCAGAGAGCAGACGAGCATGCCTGCAGTGATATCGCCGCCTACATAGGCAGATATGGCAGGCAGACACCATACCGGCACCTGGGCAGCAAAGGGCAGCCCGGGTGCATTGCCCGGCAACTGCAGGGGCCCGGTAAAAGCAGGGGTGAAAGGATAAGACGCCAGGGAGGACGGATCTTTTTCGCCAAAAATATGGGTCATAACATTATTGGCGGCAACAGTAACGCACTTGATATCCTCTACCCTGCAGCCTGCCCTGGCGCAGGCTTCCCCGGCCATAGCGGCGATATCGCCGCGGACAGCCATCGCCATTTTGGCCAGACCATCCTTGTGACTGGCCGCATAATCAATACGGGTTATCACGTCCTGACCAAAGCTTTTCTGGCTGTTTAGCCTGGCTGCGCCGGCCAGCCGCTTACCGCTGGCCAGATCCAGCAGGGATGCTGCCAGCGTGGTGGTACCTATATCCACCGCCAGCCCGATACCCCAGGCACGGTCGGGAACTATCTCTTTCCACAGTCCGCTATCCATGGTACAGGCAGCCTTTTCTTTCCGGGACAGAGAGATAACCTTATCCTGATCCAGAAAATGCAGACAGGACAGGCGCCAGCCGGCTGCCAGCTCTTCTTCGCAAAAGAATTTGCGGTCATCTGCCAGCACTGGCTCATTGGTATCTGCAAAGATCACACCGCACTTGCCGCAACGGCCGCAGCCGCCGCAGGCAGCGTCCAGCAGGCCATGATCCGCCAGCAGCTGATAAATATTGGCCCTATCTGCGCCGTCCAGCACAGGGCCGCCGCTGATAATCAGCTTGGGCATCAGCTTTCCTCCCTGGTTGCGTCCACCATAGCCTGGACGATGCTTAAAGGAGTGGTTGTAGGCAGGCCGCAGGCCGGAGCTACTATATCTACCCCATTCTTTTTGACTACCCGTACCATGCCGCGGATACGCTCGGGAGTGGTATCCCACAGTTTGAGGGTGCTGATATTGCCCATGACCGCCTTGCCCTCAAGATATGGCTTGATCTCCTTAACCGGCACCAAAGCGTCAAAGCTGAATACATTGCAATGCAGATCAGCCAGTAATTTATATACGCTTTGCAGCTTGCCGCAAATATGGATGATCTTTACCGGCACCGGCAGGGCATCCATAACTTTGTTCAGATAAGGCACGGTATAATTGCGGAAATGCCTGGGCCCCAGCAGCTCGCCGGTGCCGCTGGGCTCGGCGATGCAGATGGCGTCCGCCCCTGCCTCCACCATAGCCCGGCCGTAAACTATCAGCTGATCCGCCACAAAATCCAGCAGCCCGTGGGCAGTATCCGAATCCTTGCTCATGGTGCGCAGCAATTTTTCCATATCCACCAAAGTACCGGCCACGCTTACCGGACCGGTGATATTGCCTATTACCGGAACGCCGTCATTACGCTGATGCAGCAAGCGTATAGCCTGCAGCACACAGGGGATGCGTCCCTTATTGATATCCAAAGGTTTAAGCTGCGGCCAGTCACCGCATTCTGCCAGAGGCGAAAACACCACATGAGGCTCGCAGATCAAATCGCCCATATCCACCTGGGCGCCCATCACTTCCGCCTCTACTGTCATACAATAAGGCACGCCATAGTTTTCAAACCCGCCGTTGGCATAAAGCGCGGCGGAAAGCCCGGCCATAAGCCGGGGATCGCTGTGAGCGGCGGGCCAGGGGCAGCCGCTTTTTTCCATGATGTCGCGGAACATCATATTCATCATACCGCCAGGGCAAATGCAGGGAGGCCGGTCGGTTGCAGCCCCGCTGGCGGCAGCCAGTAATCTTTCCTTAGGATCAGGTTTCATCTTTATACCCTCGCTATACTCACTCCAAACGGTCAGGCTCCCAGCAGCTCCCGCACCAGATGCACCGCATCGGTAGCATTGATTGCATAACCGTCGGCACCGATCTTATTGGCAAAAGCAGTGGACACAGGACCGCCTCCGATAATGACCTTTACCTTATCTCTCAGGCCTGCTTCCCGCAGCAGATCCACTACCTTGCCCATATTCTGCATGGAAGTGGACATCAGGGTAGATAAGGCGACCACCCGGGCATCTTCTTCCCTTACAGCGTCTACAAATTTTTCCACCGGTACATCACGGCCCAGATCTATCATGGTAAAGCCTGCTGCTTCCAGCATTATCTTCACCAGATTCTTGCCGATATCATGAGTATCGCCCTGAACTACGCCTATGACTATCTTGCATTCATCAGCCTGCTTTTCCTGGGGAAGCAGGGGGCGGAATACAGCCAGGCCATTATACATGGCTTCGGAGCAGATCAACAGCTCGGGTATATAGTATTCTTCCTGATCGTAAAGATCGGCAGCCTGGTTCATACCAACTACCAGGCCGTTCAAAATGCCTTCCTGGGGATCATAGCCCGCCGCAGCATATTCTTCCGCTACCGGAACCACAGCCTCGTCTTCCATTTCCACCACGCAACGGGCCAGTTCGGCCAATAATTCCTCTTTAGTTCTCGCCATTTATTTTTCCTCCATGTTCAATGCTTTGCGGCAAGCGGCTATCTCTCTTTCCACCCATTCCGGATCAATGGGATAGCCTGCTTCCCGAACAGTATCCATCATCATCTGTATGTTTTCCAGAGGGGATTCTACCGGCAAACTGCAGCCGGACATGACCAGATAGCCCTTGGGAGAATCGTAACCGTCCCGGATACATTCCAGGGTACGCAGACGCACATCCATAGGAGTGCCCGCATACATCACACTGCCAGGATCCACATTGCCCAATATCTTGGCGCGGTCGCCGATCACAGCCTTGCATTCACTCAGGCTGGCCACATTATCGATGCTCATGCCGGCAATGCCCATATCGGCCAGGTCTTTCCAGATCTTATTGGTCTGACCGCAGATATGGATGACCACGCCCTTGCCCCTGCTTTTAATAAAATCAACCAGCTCTTTAAGATAAGGCAGGGAAAATTCCCGGAATACCTTGGGGCTGACCACGGTGCAGGAGGACATGGGCTCGGAAATAGTGGGAGTCAAGCCCAGATCTATGGCGGCGGCGGCATAGTTTTTGCAGGTCTCCAGCGAAATGCGGCACAGTTTATGCATGGCCTCCGGATCTTTGTATATCAGGTTAAGCGCCCGCTCTACCTGTATCAGGAAAAAAGCATTGGTAAAGGGGCCAACCACTCCGGCGGAGCAGCCTATTTCGTTGCCCACTTTATCCACCAGATATTTCATGGCTTCCAGCTGCACCGGCAGGCGGCCGTCATGATAAGGATCGGCGGGCTGCAGTTCATCTATGCGGGAAAGATCGCTGACAGCCGGGCTGAGCAGATCTGCTGTATCGTCCTCAGGCATTATAACTTTTGCGCCCATGGCTTCCGCCCAGGGAAAAAGATCAGTAAAAATGCGGATGCTGTCATAACCAAAACGGCGGTAGGCGGCTATCTGCGCCTCTGCCAGAACCTTGGGGTCGGTATTGAACCGGCCGATCTTACAGCCGTAAATACGGGCCACACCGTTGGCAATATTGGGATTGCATTGCAGGCGGTCAACAGGTTCGCCTTTAGCCAAAGCAGCGGCCCGCTGGGCAGGAGTCATTTGGTCTTTCAATATGCTGCTCATAAATATACCTTCTTTCAATTTCAGGTGATATTAATGGATAAGGGGAATATCCCCAAACATAGGTCTACCGGCGCAGCCTGAACTACGCCGGTAACCGGGGAGAATGTAATGAAAAAGACTAGTTGTTAAGCGTCCAGTGAATAATTCGGGCTTTCAGGCGGTCGAACAGATACATGATAATGACCAGCACGATAGCCACAAAAAGGAATCCCAGCATGACCAGATCGAACCTGGCAAAGTCGGAATAATACTGGATAAAGAAAGCCATGCCGGAAGAGGCGCCGAACATTTCGGCTACAGCCAGCATCATGAAGGACAGCAGCAAGGCAGTGGAGCAGCCAATCAGGATGGTGGGAGAAGCTGCGGGCAGAATGACCCGGAACAGACGGGTACTCTTGGGCAGCTCCAAAGTAGCCGCATTTTCCAGATAGCGCTTATCTATGCTCTGAACAGCGCCTATGGTGGTGCCCAGTATTACCCAAAAGGCAGCCAGCCAGATCAGGAAAATGGAGGCAGCGCGGAAAGTGGGAAAAATATTGATAGCATAGGGAGTCAGCAGAGGAACGGGGATGGCGCTGAAAGCGGTGATATAAGGATTAAGGTTTTTACGCAATCCCGCTTTCAGGCCTATCAGGGTACCTAAAGAAACCCCCAGGAGAACAGCCAGCACATAAGCTGTTACCAACAGCCTCAGGGAACTTACCAGACCCTGAAGCAACTGCCCTATGTAGTCCGGGATAAGTTTGATAACATCCAAAAGGCTGGGGAAAAGGAAAGCGCTCAGTACATGGAACACATCTGTCAGCAGGATATACAGAAGGATGATACCCACTCCGATACAGATTATCCCCAGATATTTCTTACGGAAATTCGTCATTATATCTTACTCCTGCTTAAAAATTGTTTTTCTGGAACTGAGCCAGCTTATCCTTGAAGAATTGTTCATCGGGATAATCTTCGATCAGAGATTCCAGAGCTTTCTGGTAAATGGAAGTATTAATGTGATCTTCGATATTGATGGAGGTATCGGGGATATAGTCAAAATCAGCCATCTTGTTCCACATTTTAATAACGCTGTTTTTGAAAGGATCGGTATCGTATTTCATATGTTCACTGTAAACAAAGCTTTCAACGGTAGCCTTATCCAGATCCAGGTTTTCAACTACCAGATCCACTACCTGGGACTTATCCTCGTTCAGATCTTTTTCAGCGCGCAGATAAGCACGGAGCATTCTGTACAGGGCCTCCTGATTATGCTCATCATTGATGTAGGAAGTGTTGCAGAGCATACGGCAGCAGGAATGATTGGGCCAGAAATCATCGGGCCACATTTTGATTTCCAAGCCAAGATCAGCGGCCTGAAGCTGATAACCGGTGGCAGTAGCGCCGAAATCCACCTGGCCGCTGGCAACAGCCTGCAGGGTTTCCTGATTCTTTTTGAATTCCACAAAGGTGACTTCGTCCAACAGTCCGGCGTCATACAGGATGCCTTTCAGAACGATATCAGGGGTGCCGGCACGGGTGATGCCGATTGTTTTGCCCCGGAAGCTTTCCAAAGATGTCCATTCGGTTTCAGGCAGACCATAGCAGGGGGTCTCGCCGATGATCATATAACCGCCGAAAATAGTGTAATCCTGACCGTTGGCGATCTGAATCAGCGGACCGCCGGTGCCGTAAGTAGACATAACGTCAACCTGGCCTGCCGTCATGGCAGTAAAAGCGTCGGTACCGTTGTTGATGTAGGACAGCTCCACTTCAACGCCTTCTTCTTCCAGATAGCCCTTGTCTTCTGCCAGATACTGGAATACCTGTCCGGAGTTGGACTGAGCAGCCACTACTACTTTATAGTTTTCATTATCGGCGTTTCCCTGAGCGCCGCTGTTATCACCATTATTATTGCCTTCACCGCAGCCGCAGAGAGCAAAAGCCAAAAGAGCAACGGAAGCGGTCAAAACTGCAAGTTTCTTCATTTTGTTTTCTCCTTAATATTTTTATTACCAAAATATTTTATTACCAAATTACCAACGTCTTTTTCCCTTAACCGTCTAAGCGGGCCTCTTTAGCCGCACGAGCTTTAGCCTGAATTTCCTCGTCGATAATGCGGAAAAGGGTATTGCGCAAATCCATAATTTCCGGATCAGAAAACATGGTATCCCGCTGGGGACGTTTATCCTCGTCAAAATGATGAGTATAAATAACTTTACTGGGAGATTGGCCCAGAACTACGATATCAGTAGCCAGCAGCAAAGCCTCATCAACGCTGTGGGTGACAAAGAAAACTGTCTTGCGCTGCTCTTCTTTATCCCAAAGCTGCAAAACCGTATCCTGCAGCAGGGCCTTGGTAACTGCGTCCAGAGCGCCGAAAGGCTCATCCATGAGCAACAGGGGCGCGTCAATGGCAAAGGCGCGGGCAGTGGCAAAACGCTGGCGCTGACCGCCGGAAAGCTCCAGAGGCAATTTGTCATACAGGACATGGTCCAGCCCCAGGTTTTCCATCCAGGTCAGAGTAACCTCCCTGCGTTTATGCTTGTCCCAATCGGGGAATTTTTGATGAAGTGCCAGGTCGATATTGGCGCCTGCGCTCATCCAGGGGAACAGTCCGTAATCCTGGAAAACCATAGCCCGTTCCAGGCTGGGTTTTTCTACCGGTTTGCCCCCTACCTGTAATTGCTCCGGATCAGATTTTTCCAAACCGGCTATCAGGCGCAGCAGAGTGCTTTTGCCGCAGCCGGACTGCCCCAGCAGACAAATAAAATCACCTGCATTGGCATGCAGGTTCACGTCTCCCAAAACCAGCTCCTTATCATAGCCGAAGCTGAGATGGTTGACCGATACTTCCAGCATATGCAACCTCCTATCTTTTTTCTTATCTATTTAAGAGAAAGAGCGCCGGCACTCCTTCTGATAAACCTGTTTCAGCACCGCAGGATCAGATTATAAAGGCAGTCCAGATCTCTGGCGGTATTGTTTACACAGGCCAGCCCACTGATAATGCCTTTTTGGCCAGCCAGAGCCTTATCCAGAGATACTGGGGGCCGTAAGGGCAATTCCTCAGCCACAGCCAGGGAATTATCCAGCATATCCTGGCTTAGCTTGCCGCAGATATGGATAACGCAATCAGGATACTTGTTAATTATCCCCTGCAGCATATGGATAAGCAGCGGGGCATAATGGCGGCAGAAATTAGCCTTGCCGATCAGATCCTCCGTTGCCAAAGGATCTGCCAAGGAAATAATGGAAGCGCCTGCTTTCAGACAACTGCAGGCCCAATCCAGCAATGCCTGACAAAGCTGCTGCAGATAAGGCTCATCCCCGCGGAGAAAACGGTAGGCTGCCGCGGTTCCGGCCAAAGTCTCCAGTACTGCCACAGGCCCGTTGATATCCATCATCACTTTTTTACCGGAAGCTGCGGCCTCGGTAACAGCCTGCAGGATCAGCCGGGCATCATTCCCGGCCAATACCGGCTCGGGCAGATAGGCCAAAGGCTGACCCATACGGGCTCCCTCAGGGCTATCCAGGATATTTGCGCCGAGAATACGGCTTTCAGCCAAAGGATAAAGAGGCAGCCGGATATATGCCAACTGTTTTTCTTCAGCAATACGCCGGGCGTCTTCAGCCAGCAAAGAGGCGTCAGCCGGCCAAAGACCATACGGGATATCCGGATGTCTTTCGCAAACAAATCTTCTGATCATAAACAGCCTTTCTTAAAAGCACTGCAGGCAAAACAGCATTTTGCCTGCAAGACCTCTAAAAATCACCGTTTATTTTTATATCACAGGAAGAAATAGGCGTGCAATATTTATTATATTTTTTTATATGGACCCTAAAGCAATAAGAAAAAATAATATTTATGGGTTTAACTGGCGTTTAGCTCGAATAAAAACCGCAGATTTCAACAAAAAGGGCAATGATATAGCAATAATCATTACCATCAGCAGTATTATAGATTTTTTCTATAGCACCGGTTTTTTTCCCAAAACCAAACCATTTGCCTATTCTGCAGAAGGCAGAACCCCGTTTACCAGTTCCAGACGGATATCGGCACTGGAAGCATACTCATGGTCATGAGTCACCAAAAGCAGCGCTTTTCCCTCATCATGCCATACTGCCAACTGATCCATTACTTTACGGCTCCAGAAGCCGTCCAAATCATTGGTAGGTTCGTCCAGCAAAATAAGCCGGGGATTCCTGGCCCAGGTAACTGCTATCACCGCCCGCCTTTTCTGACCGCCGCTTAAATGGGCAAGCAGCTCATCTTTTTTCCCGGTAAGCCCCAGATATTCCATAATATAATCCGTATCCGGCGCATCTTTTTTACTGCCGCAGGCACGCTCGGCTGTTTTCTGAGCCAGACGGATGTTTTCTTCAACGGTCAGGGCCTGAACCAACTGGATATTCTGAGAAACATAACCGATATTGGCAGCCCTGAGATTCGATAACCGGGCATCGTCCATCTGCCGGTAAGAATGTCCTTCGAAGAAAATGGCGCCGGATGAGGGCTGCAGCATACCGCTTATCAAAAACAGCAGAGTGCTTTTACCCGCGCCGGATATACCACTTACGGAAATAAAATCCCCTTCATTAATGGAAAGATCCAGATTTTTTACAGGCGTAACTGCTCTTTCACCGCCATATGTTTTTGTTACATTCCGCAATTCACACAGCATTACAGTTCTCCTTCGGATATTGCCATGGCAGGTTCCATATTAATAATGCGGGAGACGGGATAAAAAGCGGAAGCAAAACCCAGCAGCAGGGAAAATATCAAACCTGCGCCTACCCAAAGCAGGCTGCCGCCCAAACTCTGCCCCCCTGCGGGGATGATCATAAGCTGCTGCAGAAAAGTAATAACAGGGTTCAGACACAGCACTGCTATTGCACTGCCAAGTAAACCTCCCATGCCGCTCATCAGCGCTATTTCTCCTCCGGCCAAAAGGAAAATATCCTTACGCCGCAGGCCTATGGAACGCAGATAGCCTATTTCCCTTTGCCGCTTGCAGATAAGATTATTGACGCATGCTTTGAACAGTTTGCCAAGCGCGACGAGGAAATGAAAGTGCTCATCGGCACGGTGCAGAACGGTAAGGAGTGGACAGAGCAGGACTATAAGCTTTGACCTCCTTTCGTTAATCGTTTACACAAATCCCACAGGGGGTGCGGTAGAGCTTTTCTGCTTCTCCCTCGGTTATTTTAATTACATTTACCATATTGGAACAATGCGGGTCTTTATGGTAGCACTCGCCGGAGGCTGAAATATAAACACCAGCTTGGCAAAAACAAAGGTAGCTGAGGGTTAAAGAATAAGCGGCTAATATAACGATAATTATGATATAAGCTGTCTTTTTCATTAATCAAAATACTGTTCGACGATTTCATCGGGCAATTCAACATATTCATCAAAAGTGTTTCGCCCCTCTTCAAGTCCGTCCGCATATCCATCTCTATACCCATCATTATAGCCTTCATTATATCCGTCATTTTTGCCATCCCTATAGTCGCTACTATAGTCATAATTTGTTGCTTTAGGTTTGTTGTCATCAGAACAGGCAGAAGCCCCTACTACTACGAACACAGCAAAGATAATAACGAAAATTTGCTTAATTCTTTTCATAATATTACTCCCCTTCCGCTCTTTGTTCTAAGAACTGAATATCATTTAAGCTAAAAAAATCCCCAAATTTTATATGCCGCATTTCGTGCTTATAGGCAGCTCTTTGCTCTTCCCACGACAGACCAACATTAAGGTAAACATTATAGTCCCCATTATTATCTAAGATGGTCATTGCCTTTATTTTTGGCGGCAAAGAAATAAAACGGGTTATGATATATTCCATCTTTGCACCCTCTTTATATTGATTTATGGTCTGAAACTATTTTTTACTTATAAATATTTCTACCATCTGGATGGCTTTCTCAATATCTTCCTTGGTAGCTTTTGAAGACATATCAAAAAGTACCTTTAACTCCGGACGCTGTCGTAATTTTGCCCTTATTTCCCATATTTCATCCTTTTCAGGTAAATCGTCAAAATTCTTTTCCTCGATCAAATCGATCATTTTAATACCAAACAAATTAGCTAATTTCTCTATTTTATCCATCCGAGGATATTTAAACCCACGACACCAATCGCTTACAGTCATATACGGGATATTTAAGGCTCTACAAATATCATCCCGTGATTTCTTGGTAAGCTCCATATAATAATTTAGGTTAGCTGAAAAAATTTGCCTTAATCGTACTAAATCTTTATTATCGTCAGCCATACTCACACCTCTGCACCTTCTTTATGTTGATTTATAATTTGAAATTTATTTTTTGCCTATAAATATTTCCATCATTTGAATAGCCTTTTCAACATCTTCTTTGGTAGCTTTTTTAGACATATCGAAAAGGACTTTCAGTTCCGGTCGTTGCCGCAGCTCTGCCCGCATTTCCCAAACTTCATCCTGCGAGCTTGTTTTACTATCTTTTGGGGTTAGTAAATCATCTATTGTCACTCCAAAATAATCGGCCAATTTTTCCATTTTATCCATACGAGGAAATTTTATGCCCTTGGTCCAATCGACAAAAGTAGTATAGGGAACTTCCAAGTCTCTAGCTACATCAGCGCGATTAATATTTTTTCTCCTTATATAATAATTAACATTACTTGAGAAAATTTTTGCTAATTCCTGGCTTCTATCAGTTGGCATTTTTAATCACCTCAATCCCTACGGGTGTTGGTAATTATTTCCATCATCTGGATGGCTTTTTCGACATCTTCCTTGGTGGCTTTTTTGGACATATCAAAAAGTACCTTTAGCTCCGGACGCTGCTGTAGTTCAGCTCTTATTTCCCACACCTCATCTTGCGGACTTGGTATGAGTTTTTCTTTATCTTCAATTAAATCAGATTTTCTTATTCCAAATAAATTAGCTAAAGCTTCAATTTTATTCATTCTTGGGTAACTATCGCCAGTTGCCCAAGACAAAACAGTACGATAAGGAATGTTAAGCAGGTCGCTAATATCCTGCTTTGTTTTTTCGCAAATCTTTAAATAGTGATTAAAATTTTTGGAAAAAACCTTTACTAAATCGTTATTATTTGCCATAAGTAACACCCCTTTTATGACAAGAATACAATTTTATATTGATTTATGGTCTGAAATTTATTTTTTACTTATAAATATTTCCATCATTTGGATGGCTTTTTCGACATCTTCCTTGGTGGCTTTTTTGGACATATCAAAAAGTGCCTTTAACTCCGGACGCTGCTGCAGCTCTGCCCGCATTTCCCAAACTTCATCCTGCGGGCTTGTTCTATTGCCTTTTTCTTCAATCAAATCGGACATAGTAATATTAAAACAATTGGCAATTCTTTCCACCTTATCCATGCGTGGATATTTAGCTCCCTTTGCCCAATCTACAACTGTAAAATAAGGAGTGTCTATTTCCTTTGCGAAAGTTCGTTTATCTACTCCCTTTTTCTGTAAATAATAATTTAAATTTTTGGCAAAAATTTTTTTTAATCTTATAGCATTTTCTTCACTCATTTTAATCACCTCAATCCCTACGGGTGTTGGTAATTATCTCTACCATCTGGATGGCTTTTTCTACATCTTCCTTGGTGGCTTTTGAAGACATATCAAAAAGCACTTTTAATTCTGGACGCTGTTGCAATTTTGCCCTTATTTCCCACACCTCATCTTTGTCATCTAAATTATCAAAATCTTTTTCCTCGATTAAATCGGATTTATTGACCCCAAAGAGAATAGCTAATTTTTCCAATCTGGCCATGCGAGGGAACTTTGAGCCTTTAATCCAATCCCCTACCGTATTATAAGGGATGCCCAATAATTTACTAATTTCTTCGCGAGTTTTACCTGTTTGCTTCATATAATAATTCAAATTTTTTTTAAAAACATTTAGTAGCCGTTGAGTAGCCTCATCATAAGTTTCTGTTTCTTTATTCATAAATATCACCTCAGTTTAAGAATACCTTTTTTGCGTAATTTTGTCAATAAAAAATGCAAATAGCGTTGGCTTAACGCAAAAAAGCATTATATAATAATATTAATCAAAATGTTTTAAGGAAGGCGATACTGAAAGGCTGGCTGACTACAACGAATATTTGAGCCAGACCACTAACAAACAGCTTGCGGAAGAAGATTATGAAAAGCTGCAGAACAGCGGCAAAGTAGCCCAATTACTGGGCTATTTGGGCGGCGGTCTGGGCGGCGCAGCTTCATGGGGGGCAACCGGAGTTGAAAATATCAGGAGGGCGCTGGGCGGCGAATATCGCCCGATAGATACCAATTCCGAATGGTACAGCGGCAGCCGTGTCCAGGCACAGGCGGAAGAAGAACTATTAAAAGACATAGACAGCCCTGCAGCCCGCTGGTTTGCCCAAGCCGGGCTTTCTTTGGCTGATATGGCAGTAAAGCTGCCTTTTGGCCCCGCAGGGATGATGGTGGCCTTTGGCGCGGAAACTGCCGGTAATGTGGCTTATGACAGCTTGCAGCGGGGCGCTACTCCCGATCAGGCTTTTGCCAACGGAACAATAGCCGGATTGGCAGAAAGTCTGGTATCGGCCATACCTGTTGACAGATTGTTTAAAGTAGCCCGTGGCGGGGCTTCCGCCCTCCTTAGCAAACAGGGCGTAAAACAGGTGTTGCAGCAGGCCGGACTGGAAGCAAACGAAGAACTTATCACCCAATACGCCCAGACCATTGCCGATATTGCCACTATGGGTAATAAGTCCAACTGGGCTTTGGAATACCAGGACTACATAGCACAAGGTTATAGCGATAAAGAGGCAAAGGAAATGACAAACTTTGACTTCTTTATCAAAGAGCCTTTGCTGGCAGCAGCGGCAGGCGGCATGATGGGCGGCATAATGGGTACCGGAGCTACAGCCAAAAGCGGCGGTCTTTCCAATAAATCCGCACAGCAGGCAGATATTGAGCAACTGGGACAGGCTCTTGACGGCGTGAAAGAGCAAAATGCAGGGCAAATGGCCGAGCTGGATATTGACCCTGAAACAGAAAATGGGGTACAAGCCTCAGATATCGCACCGGAGGCAACACAAAGTGAAAAGTCGATATTAAGTTCAAAGGAAGATCTAAATGAACAGCTTAATTTACTAACAATACAATTAAATCAGGATTTAGCCACCGTATCAGAACAATTCCCCGAAAGCCAGTATCCGCCGGAAATTCGTGAAGCATTAATAGAACAGGAACAGGAGCGCTTAAAGGAAGAATATAGCCAAAATGTAAACAGGCTGCGTAAAGAGGCTTTGGAAATTGAAATACAAGGTCTTTATGAAGAGGAAAATGCAGTAAACAATGAAATTGACGCCGCTGTAGATAAAATATATAATTATGTCTACGGAGGTGAAGAAAATGGTAACGGTAATAGAAGATTATTGGGGCAACAGATTTTATCTGGAGCACAGCAAGGCATTACAACAGGTGGAAGCGGGAAAGCGTCGGTATCAGATAGTCCTAGAAGCGGGGATGTCTCAGGAAGTAGCGGATTCGCAATTAATAAAGATAGTGCAGGAAAACTACTCCCTCCCGAAACGCAAAAACGATTAAAGGATACTGATATTACCGATGAAAATGGCAATGTATTAGAGCTTTTCCACTGGACTCCAAATACAGAATTTACAGAGTTTGGGGAAGGGGATATAGGTTTCCACTTCGGGAGCGAAAATCAGGCCACAAACAGGGCTATAAATACCGGGCATGATCCTGAGACCGATGGACGCTATGTCAGGGTATATCTTAACATAAAACATCCAGCCATAATAACCTCAGACCAATATGGCTGGGGCGCCTCTCAGACGGCGTTTCAGGCATGGAGAAGCGGATACATAACTCAGGCAGAATATGATAATATATTTAGATTATCCCAGCAATACGGAATAAATTATGATTCTGCCGCTTCCAAAGCATTCCGGGAGCTTTTAGAAAGCAAAGGTTATGACGGTATGATCTACCGAAATGATTTTGAGGCAGATGGTGATTCGTATATAGCTTTCCACCCAGAACAAATAATTTGGGCAGACGGCAATGCTGATAATACCGCAAATAACAGCTTAACCCAGGCAGGCAATGAAGAGCCTGTCTTTTCTATGCCCGAAACCAAAGGGATAGAGAAAGACCTGGGGGCCAGCGAAGGACAGGGAGAGGAAGTCCTTTCCCAGTTTGCCAATGAGAATATTCAAAATGCTGCTGAAAGCGACAAGGTAAGTCGGGAGATAGCATCAGCTCTGGCAGGCAAAACCCATAGGATTTCTTCCCGAGAGAAGGTAGCGGATACAGCCAGAAAGACTATTAATAAATACGGCATGGAGGCCATAGCCAACTACCTGAATAAAAAGGCTATAGATAACAAAGCCGCAACCGATACGGAGATAGCAGCCGGCATAATGGCTATTCAGGAATACAGCCGCCTTTCCCGGCAAAATTCTCAGGGAAGCAATGATGAATATGGTGCTAAAGCTCTGGATTTAGCCAATGTTATGGATTCTCTGGCAACCACTGCCGGACGAGCCTTGAATATGTATAAGATTATTCAGAAAGAGCTGCCTGGCGGTCTTTTGAGATATGCCAACAGACAACTGCAAAAGGAGAATCTGCCGCCTTTGGAACAGGACGAGATAAATACCTTTAATGATCTGCTGGAAATGAGCAATCGGGCAGAAGAACTGGATGATCTGACTGAGCAGATAATCAAAGACAAAAAATCTCTGCTTAATAAAGACAAGATAAGAGGCAAGGCGGCACTGAAAGCCATTGAAGCCAGAATCGCGGAAATGTTCCCGGATATGTCAAAGGAATACCGGGGATATGCAGCCCAAATACTTCTTTATAAGGACAGCAGCGAAATCGGGGACTGGATGACGCTGTTGACCCAAAAGATGGTAGCAGATAAAATGCCTGCTACCGCCGTAGATAAATACCGGGCTTTTCAGCGGATAAATCTACTGTTGAATGTAAAGACCAACCTGCGCAATATCGGCGGCAATGCCATGCAGACCATTCTGGAAACAACTTCGGATGTGGTTGGAACAGGCATAGACAAACTAATATCCGAAAAAACCGGCAACCGCACAGTAGCCATGCCCAGCGCAAAAGCCGCCTGGGAAGGTGCAATCAAGGGCGGCAGCGATGCAATATTGGCTTATCGCACCAATACTCTGGGAGTACAGGGAGAAAACAGGTATGCCGACAATCAGGTTTCTCCCAGCGATGTTTTCAGCAACGGAAATATTTTAGGCAGAACTGGTAATCGTCTTAATAAGGGAACCTCTTTTTTGCTTGCTTTCGGCGATAAGATCTTTTCCGGTTCCAGGGAAGCTGTAGTTAAACAGGAATTAATGCAGCTTCGTGAACAGGGGAAACTGGACATAACCGATGAAGAGATAGCCGAAATAGCCCGCAGGCAGGCATTGCAGGTAACTTATCAGGATGATACCGGATTATCCGATTTTATAATCAACACAAGGCGCAATATTTCCGGAGAAACAAAAGCCAAGAGGGAAAATAGTTCTCCTAACGCAATCAGAACATTATTCGCTTACACCACCTTGCCGTTTGCCAAAACTCCCCCCAATGTCTTGTATCGCACCTTGGAATATTCCGCACCGGGGCTTGTTAAAAGCTGCATTGATGTAGCCAAAATAAGAAAAGGCGGCTGGGACATAACCCCCGCTCAACAGCGCAGGCTGGTATCTGCAGTTTCCAGAGGTATAGTTGGCGTTGGTTTACAAGGACTTGGGGCAATACTCTTTGCCAATAATTTACTCAGTGGTTCCGCTCCTGATGACGAAGCAGAAAAGAAAGAGCGGGAAATGCTGGGCATTACAGACAACTCTGTTAAAGTGAAAGTTGGAGACAAATATTATTGGGTAGATTTCTCTTCACTTGGCCCCTTGCCTGCCGCCATGAATGTAGGCGCTAATATATACAAAGAGATAACTGATGAATTTGGCGAAGGCCCCAGTGTCGCTAATGCCGCTCTTGATGTTATAGAGAATATACTCGCTGCCCCTATCAACGATGTTTCCGGAGACAGTTTGTGGGAAGGGCTAGTTGACACTTTCAATTACCTCGATGATAAGGATGTCGCTGGTCTTATGCAGGAAACGCTGGGCGATGCGGCGGTACAAATGGTACCTCTCAGTTCTTTTATGAGAGCAGTAACCACGCTGACCGACCCCTATGTTAGAGAAACTTCGTCCGAGGGGGAAATAGGCTGGACGGGCAATCGTATTATCTCCCAGATTCCTTTTCTGTCTTCTACTTTGCCCATTAAATACGATGTTCACGGTGAAGCAAAAAAACGAGCCATCGGGGATAATTTCGCTGATAAACTGTACTCCGCATTTTTTGCGGTTGGTAATGCATCTGAGGATAAATCCAAAGATAAGGCCGTAGAAGAATTACTGCGCCTTTATAACGACAGCGAAGACAGTAGTGTTTTGCTGGACAAAGCTCCCTATAGCATTAAAAAGGGTGGCGAAACCTACCCGCTGGTTGGGGAGAATCGCAGCCAGTATCAGCATACCATGGGTTCTTTGGGTAAAGGCACTGTAAATGAGCTGATAAATTCACCTGAGTTTAATTATGCCACGACAGATCAGCAAATAGATATGGTAGCCAAAGCATTGGGCTACGGCGAAGACACTGCTAAAACAGATTTCTTTGACCAAACCGAAGTTGCCTATGATAAAGATAGCTATAAACTGAAATATCGGTTAGATAGGGCAAAATCTTACGGTGTTGACCCCGGTGTGGCGATAACTGTTTACGACAGGATGGGCAAAGTTGGTGGCAATGGGCCAAAGGCCACCATACTCATTAATACTGCCGGACTTACCAAAGACCAAAAGAAAAAAATTGCTTATGATTATTTCGGCGAAAGCAGTGAAACTTTTTCCGATAGTCTCGCCACTGCCATTGACAATAATTATGCCGAGGAATTTGTTAACGCCTATACCAGAAAAAACAGTTATGACTATGGTATAGAGCAAGTATCGGATTATCTTAATGCCACTGGATTAAGCTACCGGCAGAAAGTTAAAATCATGGAAATGTTGAATTTGGGAACCAAATATCTTAATTAGTGTCCCCCGAGTGTCCCTTGTGTCCCTTTTGTGTCCCTCAAAAAAGGGCTAAATTTAGCCATTTCTGCCTATTTAGACAAGCTAAAATAAGGCGAAAATACAAATAAAAATCCCTGCCAGGCGGTAAAATCATACCGTTTAGCAGGGATTTTATT
>CAKQQU010000016.1 GCA_934271085.1 uncultured Bacillota bacterium
CCCTTCCCGACTCACCTCTCCCGGCTTGCCCATCCCGGCTCACCTCTCCCGGCTCACCTCTCCCGGCTCACCTCTCTCGGCTCACCCCTCCCGGCTCAACCTTCCCGGCTCACCTCTCGCCACCTCTTCCGATGATGCTATTATAAACCTGCCATCTCCCCAAAAACTGCCACTTTTTAAATTTTTTTCTTTTTCCCCAATTATCTTATTTTGGCAAAAAAGAAAGGCTCCCGAAGGAGCCTTTCTTTCATTTACTTTCTGTTTGCAAAACTGAATATGCAACTCTTTACCAATTGGCATTATGGTCTTTTAAAACCAGAGCGTAGATAGCGTCGTTCTCATTGGCGTCGTCATAGAAGACGAGTACATGAGCGTCTGCATATTTGTCTTCATTGTCTCTGAAGCTGTCATAGATATCTTTCCAGTTGAGAACATCGTCAGCGATGAAGTCATAGCCGGCTTTGAAATCGCCCAGGAAGAAGGTAGCGCCACTGCCCAGATCGCCGGAGATTTCCTTCAGGTCAGACAGCCAGATTTCGCTCTTCTTATCCATAGGATCCAGGTCGCCGCAGGCAATGTTCAGCTCATATTCATCATACCAGTCTTTGAACATATCAGAGGTAGCGAACTTCTTTGCGCTATCGCAGTCATAGATGGGGAAGATATCATCGATATCGTCAACAATACCGTCGGTCAGTCTGTAAGCAACGATAGCATCGACTTTATCAAGTTCCTGCCAGCCCTCTTCCAGACCATCGATGACATCGTCGTCAATCTTGACAACTTCGCCGCCGATAACTACATAGTAGTAGCCGCCGGAGATGCTCTTGATGATGTTGCCGGTGTAGAGGCCAATGCCGTAAGTTACGTTAGCTTCCTTATCGGGGTCGACAACGTACATGGTGTTGATGGTGGTGCCGTCAACATCGTACAGGCAGATCCAGCCATGGAAATCGCCGTATTCCTTCTGGAAATCGGTAGCACTCATGGCTTTGGCGGAGTCAAAGTCATATACGCCGTTGAAGTCGGGATAAGCGTCGGCAGTGGATTCGGCAACGAATACTACTGCGTCGTCAGCGAATTTGAAGGTATCGCCAAATTTCTGGTCATCATAGATATGGAGTCTGCCCTTAGTGGTGTATTCAGCCCAAACATAACCCATGTCGTAGCTGCCCTCCACCGGATGTACCATCTTGGTGTTGTTGGAAAGACCAAATCCATGGCCCACAACTAAATCTTTATTATCAACATTAAGGGTCTTCCAGCGAGTGATAACGCCGTCTTTGTCAACGATGAATTCAGCCAGAGAGCCTTCTTCAGGATAACCCAAGGCAGCGAACATCTTCCAATGTGCGGTATCAAACTCAAATTCGGTATATTTACCATCGGGAGTTACGATAACGGCACCGGTAACAGTATCCTGGTTACCAACAGAAATTCTGTCATACTTGGAAGCTTTGCCGTAGATGTAATGATCGATTACGCCGTATTTGTAATGATCAATAGAGTCAGCAAGCAGAGCAAATTTGGTGAATGCATAGGAAGGAGCGAAAGTAACTTTGGTGCTCCAGTCATAGTCTTTGACCATGGCGTAATCATAAGTGTAAACATGGCTCAGGCCGTCAACGCTGTAGAAGCTGTTGTCGGCTGCGACAGCGTCCGCATCAGGCTGTACGCCGTATTCAAAGCCATCGATCTCGATGTACTTGGCAGCCATCTTGTCAAAGTTGGCTTCGGTAGCGCGGATCACGATGTACATGTCAACTTTGTCGCCAACTTCGCCGGCATAGTAAACTACATCGCCTTTGGCCAGGTCCTTACCGGCTACAAAGCCTTCGCCCAGAGCATAGAATACTTCATCCTGTTTGTCATCCAGACGGATGCTATAACCGTTGATGAAGTTAACGTCTTCTTCGTCAGCAGATTTTACAATACCGAATTCATCATCTTCAAAAACGGAGAAATCTTTGGAGAAATAGATGTCGTCCACGGTTCTATTGGTGAAATCATATTCCCAATATTCGCCGTAACCTTTTTCTTCCAAAGTACCCTTTTCCAGAATACCGTCGGCATCATAATCATCGTCGGCATCATTGGTGCGGGTGATGGAGGAAAGGGTGTTGATGAAAACGATTTCATCATCATCGTTAACGGTCAAATCGGCGATTTGTCCGGCCAGGTCGGTTATATCCTGTTTGCCGCTGATACCGTACAGGGTGGCGAATTCCATATCGTCAACGCGGGTATCAACTTCGAAGTCTTTCTTGGTATCTTTGATAATCTGACCGCGAATACTGGCCATCAGCTCATATTTGTCAAAATCGTCAAAATACCAGCCGTTAGCTTCGGAAAAGGTACCGTCCTTAACTTCGTCATAGAAAACAACCATGGGTGCCGTATGCATCTTGAAGGTCTGGTTCAGCAGGCTCAGGCCGTAGCCGTTCTCATTGGTCTTGTTGGCAACATACATATAACCATCTTTGTCAATAACGGGAATATTAAAGGTGTCTTCCAACTGGTCTTTGATGTTTTTGGGCAGTAGAGTGTTGTAAATACCGGAAATGATCTGGCCCAGACCGGCAGCAGTGCTGTTTTCAACATACTGAACGGTCCACAGGTCCAGGGCTTCGTTTACCAGAGAAGCAACTTCACCACGGGTGGCGTATTTGGGGCCGATGAAGTTAACATACTCGGTGATGCCGACGTTAACAGCCTTGGTGTTGTAGTCAGAAGGCCAAGCGCCGGGCAGTCTGTCGTCATAACCTACTGCACGCAGCAAAACGGTAGCGACTTCCTGCATGGTAACATTAGCTTTGGGGTCGAAAACGCCATTGCCGCGGCCGACCATGATACCATTCTGGTTGGCGCAGTTGATGTAACCTTCGCTCCAACGGCCTTCTGCAACATCTTTGAAGTTGGAGGCCATGGAAGCGTACAGGGCTACCTGATCTTCCAAACCGGCGATACGAACGCCGATGGTGGCGAATTCTTCACGGGTGATGAGCTGTGCGGGAGCGAATTTGGTGCCTTCGGCGTCATAGCCTTTCAGGGCGCCCAAAACGCTCAGTCTCTCGATAGCAGTCTGGATCTCTGCGCTTTCTTTGTCGATATCGCCATAGGGGGTATACTGAGTATCAGCAGCCATAGCGGTAGCAGCAAAAGCAAAGATCAGGACCATAGCGAGAAGAACAACAAGTGTTTTCTTCATGTTTTAGATCCTCCTAAAATTTTTCTACCGGGTAGTCCGGTCTTCGCCGCCTCGTCTTTCGGCCTAGCCGCCAAAAGCTTCAGTCAGCGGAATAACACTTTTGCGGGTTCATTTCCAGTTGCGGGCTTGCGCCCTGTAACGGGTTACCCGGACTCCGGCTTGGGGTATTCCCAGCCATTTCCTTTCGAAATCAGGCCAAAAACGGCTTCACCGGGGTGAGTAAAGAACAACCTCTTGCCCCAAGGATGACCGCATACGCGCCGGTCCAATTAGCGCTTCTGCGGCTGAGTCCTCCCGCCCTCCGGTTGGACAGTCCGTCAGGCAGGCATTTTATAAAACCGGCTGAAAAAAGTTATATTTTCCCTGCCTGTTTTACGTAATAAATACAAGATCCTCCCACTTTTTCTTGCAGTTTTTTCAAAAAAAATTGTATTTTTCAGGAATTTTTTTTCCCTCGGCAGTATGCACTTACTGCCCTGCTTCATCCGGACGATGTTTCTGGGCCTTTACCCCTCTTTGAGCCCTGTTTCTTCCTCCCAGCGGCCGCCTTTCCGTTCTTTTCTTCTTCCCTACGGTTGCCCTCTGCTCTTCTCTCCGTTCTTTCCTTCTTCCCAGCAGCCGCCTTCCACTCTTTTCTCCGTTCTTTCCCTCTTCCCGGCAGCCGCCTTTCCGCTCTTCTCTCCGTTCTTTCCTTCCTCTCAGCAGCCGCTTTCCGCTCTCTTTTCCGTTCTTTCCCTCTTCCCAGCAGCCGCCTTCCGCTCTCTTCTCCGTTCTTTCCCTCTTCCCGGCAGCCTTCCGCTCTCTTTTCCATTCTTTTCTTCTTCCCTACGGTTGCCCTCTGCTCTTCTCTCCGTTCTTTCCTTCCTCTCAGCAGCCGCCTCTGCTCTCTTCTCTATTCTTTTCTTCTTCCCAGCAGCCGCTTTCCGCTCTCTTCTCCGTTCTTTCCCTCTTCCCGGCAGCCGCCTTGCTTACAGTAGCTTATTTCCGGGCGGCTGTTTTTCTTCGCCAAAATATTTGGCAAACTGCTTTTTCTGGCACCGCAATATGCCGCCCCGATATTTTTTATAGGTAGCCAGCAGCTCCTTGCCTTTTGGCGTCAGATGAGAACGGCCGCCGCTGGCTCCGCCCCGGCTGCTGCGTATCAGCAAAAATCCCAGGGCTTCTTCAACGGATTTTACCTTCTTCCAGCCGCTGCTGTAAGATGTTCCTGCCTGGCGGCAGGCGTCTGCCAGAGAACCGCACTTATCGGTCTGTTCCAGCAATAATGCCAGCTGCTCATCAAATACCTCACCGCCAATAGATATGCTGACCTGCGCTTCGCCGCTGATAACAGCGGCTTTCTGCCTGTTCCTGGCATATTCCAGCAGTCTGGCATAATCTTCCGGCGTATCGGCGTCCAGCAGCAGTCCCCGGTCAGGCAGTCCCAGCAGCTCTTTTTTCCCTTCATAATTACTGATGGCTCCCCGCAGCCCTCCCGGGCCCCGGTATGCGGAAAGGGTATCAGCAGCGGCTGCGCTCAGCAGCACCGGATGCCCCCTGTGCCCGTTATAGGTCGGCGTAAGTATATCCAGGGAAAACTCTGTCATCTGCTCCAGCATTTCCCCAATGCTGTATGGGGAAAACAATGGCACGTCCCCGGGCGTAAAAAATATCAGCTCGCTTTGCCCGGCCAATGCCTGAAACCCCAGGCAGGCGGAACGGAACATATCTGTTGTAGCAAATTTTTCATTATGCACAGTCTGGATGTCCAGGTCAGCTATATGCTCTGCCAGCTCTTCTCCGTTACGTCCGGTAACTACCACTATAGGCCCCACTCCCCCGCTGCGCAGGGTGCCTATCAGTGTGCGGATGACAGTTGAACCTGCCAAAGGCAGCATAGGTTTAAAAGCATTCATGCGGGAGCTGAGCCCTGCTGCCACTATCACCGCGCCGGCAATTATATCTTTTTTAGTGCTCATGGCATTCCCCGCCTGAAACAGCTCCTACACAGCCGGTACCGCCTATGCAGTCGGTTATCATATTAAGCTCATACCTGCCCAACGCTTTCAAAGCTTGGGTGGCATTCTTACCGCTGCCATCATAACGGCTTATCCCTTCCTTATATAATATATCAAAGGCCGTCCTTTTTATCTGGCCGCAAATAATAGCCTCACAATCTTCGTCCACAGCGTATTGGGCAAATGCTTCGTCCCTTTTCAGGTCAGGAGCATCATATATTTTCAAAACCTCAAATTTCTCCATATCCACTATAAAAAGATGTTTCGCTGTAGCCAGCTTACCGGGTATCATGGAATCCGCCTGTTTACCGGTGGTTGCAACTGCGATCTTCATCATCGTTTATCTTCCTCCATAATTTTATCTTTATGACCGGCCACCTGATCCAGCCTGGGCAGCAAACTGCCGCAGGGGCAAATATCATACAGCAGCCGGGAATAATCTCCGGTACGATAGCGCAGCAATGGTTGAGCCTCCCTGGTCAGAGTGGATATCACCACTTCTCCGGTTTCCCCTGCCGGCAAAACACGACCGCTTTCCGGGTCTATTATTTCTATAAACAGATCTGCATGGCGGATATGCTGGCCGCAATGGGCATGACACTCCACCGCGCCGCCCAGTCCGGTCTCCCTCATCCCCCAGTGGCCAAAAACCTCTGTCTGCCACAGCCATTCTACTCTGCGCCTTAGTTCAGGCGGAATATTATCTCCCGAAAGCAGCACCGAACATGGACGCATATTTGGGGTAAGCTCAGCCAAAGCAAGTATCTGCCTAGGTATGCCCACTATACAATGGGGGCAAAGCTCCGTTAATACACGGGCAGCTTCTCCGTAATCCCTGATCTCGCCGTAAACAAAAGGCTCCGCGCCGATACGGCGCAAACCACGGGAAAGCAGATCGCCCAGGCCATCGGGAGTGCGGCCGTTCATGCATATCAGCACCCGCTGACCGGGACCGGTCATGTTCAGCATACCCTGGGCAAAAAAATCAATGGTCAGCTCCAGATCAGCCTCGGAAAAATACAGCCTTTTGGGTTTGCCTGTGCTGCCACTGGTATACATACTCACTACTCTCTGAATCTCGCTGCCGGGCATACACGCCATGGCATATCCCCAGTTACGGATATCATCTTCCCGGATAAAAGGCAGTTGCAGAGGATCGTTCACATCATAGCCGGCATACAGGCTGCGATAAAAACTGCTGTGGGCAGCCGCATAGGCCGCCCGCCTGCTCAAGGCGGCCAACTGCCAGTTGTACAGCATCTTTGTGGTAAACAGCTCCGGCAGACCGGTTTTGTCCGCCAGCCATTGGTCATAGCTGCGCCGTTTTTTGCCTTTGCAGATATATGCGTTATCTTCCACAGGCAGGCCTCCTTGCAGACAAATTTACCCAATTTTTATATTATTTTAAGTATAACACAATTCTTTTGCAAAAGCCAGCGTTCCTTGTTGACAGCAGCTTTGCCTAGGCATATAATGTTTAGGTAAAAATAAAATTTATATGGCTGTCTTCGGGGCGGGGCGTAATTCCCCACCGGCGGTGATGGCGGTTTCGCCAAGCCCGCGAACAGGGTCTTCCCTGCCGATCAGGTGTGATTCCTGAGCCGACGGTTATAGTCCGGATGAAAGAAGATAGGATATTTATCCATTTTGGGCCCCGCGTATTGTCGCGGGCTTTTTTATTTGCTTTTCGGACAGCCGCGAAAGGAGCTTTCCATGACCGGAAATAACAAGGAACCCAAAGAAAAACACCTGCTGCACCCCAAAGCGGCAGCAGGCGGCAGCGACAGCACTTTACATATGGTCCAAATGGCTATGCTGGTAGCCATATCTTCCATCCTGGTATTCGCCTGTTTTCCCATTATACCCGCAGCGCCTTTTCTCAAATATGATATGGCCGATGTGCCCATACTTATGTCAGCCATGTCCATGGGTGCGCCCGCAGGCATGATAGTCCTTATCATAGCTTCAGCTATTCAGGCTTTTCTGTTCGGCCATGACGGGCCTATCGGTTTTCTCATGCATGTAATTGCCTCAGGCGTGCTCATACTGACAGCCAGAGGTGTTTATCTGCTGGGGCATAAAAGCAATGTTTCAAAAATACTGGGGCTGATCCTGGGCTCTCTGGCTATGGCCGCAGTTATGATTCCCCTTAATTTTATATTTACCCCCAAGGTGATGATGGATGTGCCCATTGCCCAGGCTGCTGCGATTTTCTGGCAGGGACTTACCGGCAGCTACGATCCCGCTGCTTTCAGCGAAGTCACAGTCACCGCCTATGAAACGGTAAAGGCCCTGTTATTAGTAGGTCTCATCCCCTTCAATCTGCTGAAAGCGGGGCTCAACTGCGCCATCTTTTATGGGGTGGACAAAGCGCTGCCCCGCCTTATCAAAAAGAAATAAATACCCCCTCAGCGGGAACCTTTATCATAAGGTATGCCTTCAGCTTTGGGTGCGTGGGATTTTTTGGAGGTAAAGGCCAGAACCACCAGAGATATGATATAGGGCAGCATATTGTAAAAAGTACTGGGCAGATGCAATGCCATAAGGAAATCAAAGCCGGTATAAACATTGGAAAGAGCCCTGAAAAGCCCGAAGAGCAGGGCAGCCAAGGCAATACGCCAGGGCTTCCACTGTCCGAATATCATAACAGCCAATGCCAAAAAGCCAAAGCCGGCTACACCCATTTCAAATTTCCACTCGCTGACCCCGGCTGTGATATAAACAATACCGCCCAGACCGCCCAGCACTCCGGAAATCAGCACGCCGGCATAACGCATTTTATAAACATTAATGCCCACGCTGTCTGCTGCCTGGGGATGTTCGCCGCAGGCCATCAGTCTCAGTCCGAAGCGGGTACGGTAAAGAACGATCGTGGATATTATCAATGCCACCAGGGCAATAAGCATAAACCAGCTGAATTCAAAGCCGCCCAAATTAACCAGAAACGCTTTTTTTGCTCCTATATATTGAATGGTGGAGGATACATTATCCACACTCTCAGCGGTATTCATTGCTTTGACAAAAACCGTAGCGGCAGCAGTGCCCAGCAGATTCATGGCAGTACCCACCAGAGTCTGATCGGCTTTAAAGTTAATGCAGGCTACCGCCAGCAGCAATGAAAAGAGCGCGCCCATAGCGATACTGGCGGCACATACCGCGAGGATGATCACTATATAGGGGAGGCCGGCCGGCAAAAATTTCATCATCAAAGCGCCGCCCAGGGCCCCCATAACCATAATCCCTTCCAGACCGATATTGATCACACCGGAATGTTCGGAAAAACAGCCGCCCAGGGCCACCAGGGTAAGTACAGAAGCAAAAATGATCGTATACTGCAGCAAAAGCAACATTACTCAGCGCCTCCTTCCTGGGAAGCCTGGTTGCTTCCGGCAACGGCTGTCTCCGCGTCTTTGGCACGGCGGCGGTCCTCCTGCCGGTCCAGCCGCTTATTCATAATATATTTAAAGAAGAGAACAAAACCGCACAGATAAATAATTAGCGAAGATATCAGATCGGAAATTTGTGCAGAATACATTGTTTTATCTACATAAGCTCCGCCGTTGGTAATATGCTGGATAAAATATGAGGAAAATACCGAGCCCACAGGGTTAAGCCCACCCAGGAAAGCAGCGGCAATACCGTTAAAGCCCATGGCCGGTACGGAAGAATACGTGGTCTGCCATTGTTCAAACCCGGTCAGATAAAGCATACCTGCACCCATTCCCGCCAGACCGCCGGCGATCACCATGGTCAAAACCAGATTCTTCTTTTCCTTCATGCCGCTGTACTTGGCGGCATGCTTATTAAAACCGGTAGCCTTCAGTTCATAGCCCAAACGGGTCTTATTCAGCAAAACCCATATTATCAGCGCCATAACTATAGAAAGGGGTATGGCAATGGTTACATACTGGTTATTGCTGAAAAATTCCATTACCGGGCCGGTCAGCTTAGGCAGAATAGCCCCTGGATTAGTGCTGGCAAGAGTCATGGTATAGGGGCTGGCAGGTTCTTTTACAGCCGTCAGCAGGGAATTGACCAGATAAAGGCTAATCCAGTTCAGCATAATGCAGGATATTACTTCATTAACATTGCAGTAGGCTTTCAGCAGGCCGGAAACAGCGCCCAGGGCAGCGCCTGCCACAATGGATGCCAGCAGGCAAATATACCAGGGCATACCAAGGGCCAAAGCGCAGTAAAGGCAGGCTCCGGCGCCTATCACATACTGTCCGGCCGCACCGATATTGAACAGGCCCACCTTATAAGCAAATAGAATAGAAAGGCTGCACATCAGCAAAGGTGCGGTCTTAACCAGCGTGCTGCCGAAATATTTCATCTGCGCAGCAGTGCTGGAATAATTCATAAAGTTTTTAAGAATGGTGGCAATAGCCGCGTTAGCCCCGGCCGGGTTGATAATAAGCAAGACCAGATAGCCTATAAGCAGGCCCAGCAGAATGCAGAGAAGTGATACCAGCAGTGCCTGTACCGCACCGTTATGCAATATAGCGGTACCTATTTTCCGTACTCTTGCCAATTATACCACCTCCCGCTTGACGCCTGCCATATAAAGGCCCAGCTCTTTAACTGTCACCTGTTTGGGGTCAAATTCGCCCACTATCTGTCCTTCATACATGACCAGGATACGGTCGGAAAGATTCATGACCTCATCCAGCTCCAGGGATATCAGTAAAACTGCTTTTCCGGCATCCCTCTGAGCAACCAGCTGACGGTGTATGTATTCAATAGCGCCCACATCCAGCCCGCGGGTAGGCTGCACAGCAACCAGCAGCTCCGGTGCTTTATCTATTTCTCTGGCAATAATGGCCTTCTGCTGATTGCCCCCGGACATGCTGCGGACGATTGTTGACGCACCCTGACCGGAACGCACATCGTACTGACCGATCAGTTTATCCGCATACTGGCGGATAGCTTTGCGCTTCAAAAAACCGGCCCTGTTTACAAAATGCCTTTCAAAATAGCGCTGCAGCACCATATTGTTTTCCAGGCTGTAATCCAGTACCAGCCCGAATTTATGTCTGTCCTCCGGGATATGGCTCATCCCCATCACAGACCGGCGGCGGATAGGCGCATGAGTGATATCCTTGCCATCCATCAGGATACTGCCGCTCTTCAAGGGTTCCAGCCCGGTCAGCCCGTAAGCCAGCTCGCTTTGGCCATTGCCGTCAATACCGGCTATGCAGACTATCTCCCCGGCATGGACCTTAAAAGATACATTTTTCACCGCGTCATTTTTATGTATCCTGGAAGCAACGGTCATATCCCGCACATCCAGAATGGTTTTTCCCGGGTTCGCCGGCGCTTTCTGCACGACAAATTCCACGTCACGGCCAACCATCATGCGGGAAAGTTCCTCTTTGGTGGTGTTTTTAACTTCCACCGTGCCAATGCATTGTCCCTTGCGCAGAACAGTCACCCTGTCCGCTACAGCCATTATCTCGTTTAGTTTATGGGAAATAAAAAGGATGCTTTTGCCCTCTTGCGCCAGATTGCGCATGATCTGCATCAATTCTTCTATCTCCTGGGGAGTAAGCACAGCCGTGGGCTCATCAAATATCAGGATCTCGTTTTCCCGGTAAAGCATTTTCAATATTTCGGTACGCTGCTGCATACCTACGGAGATATCTTCTATCAGCGCATCGGGATTCACCTGCAGGCCGTATTTCTGGGAAAGATTATTCACTCTTTTACGGGCTTCGGTTTTTTGCAAAAACCCATGGCTGCACGGTTCAACGCCCAAAATGATATTATCCAGTACGCTGAAGCATTCCACCAGCTTAAAATGCTGATGCACCATACCTATCCCCAACTGGTTGGCAGTATTGGGATCCTTGATATCAACCTGTTTGCCATCTTTTCTGATGATCCCATCCTCCGCCTGATAAAGGCCGAAGAGTATGCTCATCAATGTGGATTTACCGGCGCCGTTTTCTCCCAACAGGGCATGGATCTCACCCTTTTTAAGCTGCAGGGTGATATTGTCGTTGGCAACGATGCCGGGAAAGCGCTTGGTGATATTCAGCATTTCAATTGCATAAGGCTGATCCAAGCTACATCTCCCCTTTTCAGTTGTTATATCATTTTCCGTATCTGCTCAGCAGACGGTAATCATACCATATTATACTATAGCCTAAGGCATAATACAAAAATTTTTTTGACCTTTTGCCGGAAACAGTAAAAAAATCAGTTCTTCCGTAAAAAAATCGCAAAAAAAGAGGGCGGAGCATATGCTCTGCCCTCTTAATCAGGAATCAGGAATTATTTGATGTTTCCGTATTCATTCAAGGCAATGGTAGTAGCGGGAGCGGCGGTAATGTCATTGGAAACAGTGATTGTACCGTCATACATGGAAGCTACCAGAGCTTTGTAATCATCCTGGGTAAAGGTGTCAGCCCACTGAGTGGATTCCATGGGGAGCTGGACATAGTTGGCTTCCGGATCAGCACCGGAGATCAGACCCAGGTTAACGATCTTGCCTGCCAGAGCATCCCAGTTATCGTCAATGATGATCTGCTGGAGAGCATCCTTGGTGGAAGAAGCCAGACCTTTCATGGCAGAAGTAACGGTCAGGCCTTCAGCATAAGCGTCAATGATGGCGGCCTGGTCAACGTCAACGCCGATAACCTTGGCGCCTTCTACCTTAACGGCAGCTTCCGCAGCAGAGGTGTAGATTCCGCCGCCGCAGGCAAATACTACCTGAACGCCCATTTGCTGATACCAGTTATCCATGTAAGCGGTGATGTCTGCGTCACCGGCAAATTTGTTGCCGTAAACGTATTCAACAGTAACCTGATCGGCAATACCCAGTTCAACAGCGGCAGCGTCAGCGCCCTGTACAAAACCGTATCCGTAACGGACAACAGCGGGAACAGCCATGCCGCCCAGGAAACCAAGATGGGTGTAACCCAGTTTAACTGCAGCATAACCGGCCATATAACCGCAAAGCTCTTCCTGGTAGATCATGGTGTAAACATTGCTCAGGTCAACATATTCAGCCAGATCCCAGTTAGCGGGGTCGTAATCGTACTTCTCCCCGGCAGCGGTAACGCCGGCTTCCAGATAATCGCCTTCGGCAACGTCCAGAACAACAAATTTAACATCGGGATACAAGGGAGCAGCTTCCACAACTGCGCCGGCAAAAGCATAGCCGGGCATTACCACGATATTGTAGCCGCCGTCGATAGCAGATTCGATCATGGCTACGCGGTCAGGAGTGGTGTCGCCTGCAGGTTTGAAGTAGTTGAACTCAATAGAGTTGGCTTCGCAGAAGGCCTTGCAGGCTTCATAGGTGGTCTGATTGAAAGACTGGTCGGTGATATCGCCGTAATCGGTGATCATGGCTACTTTGTAAGCAGCATCACCCTGGCCATCAGGCTCAACAACGTCATTGTTGTTGTCGCCGCAGGCTGCCAGAGCAAAGATCAGGCACAGGGACAGCATAATAACTAGAAATTTTTTCATTTTTTCCCCTCCAATTTTATTTGGAAATGTGACGTACGGCAAACAGATTACGTCATGAAATATTATAGACCAAACAGATGTATAAAGCAAGGCGCTCTTTTTCCTTTCTGAGCAGAAAGTCAAAAATTTTTTGCCGGAAATTCTTCTTTTTAAAGCCATCAACCTGGACTTTTTATAAAAAAGCCAAAGGCAGACAGTTTGCTTTAAACTGCTTATTATGCTAAAATTAGAAAAAATTTTACAAAAGGAGCCCAGCCATGAAAAGGCCTTTGATCATCGGTATTGCCGGCGGTACCTGCAGCGGAAAAACCACCATAACCAAAAAAATAGCGGAGCGCTTTGCCGGCTCTGTTTCCGTAATTTATCACGATAATTATTACAAGGCCCATCATGACCTGACCTATGAGCAAAAATCACATTTGAACTACGATCATCCCGATTCATATGATACCTGGATGCTCACCGCTGCCCTGAAAGCCCTTGGCAAAGGGCAGGAAGTAGCATGCCCGGTCTACGACTACACCGTCCACGACCGCAGCGACAGTACCATTACCATTAAGCCGGCTCCTGTCATCCTGGTGGAAGGCATACTTATTCTGGCCGACCCGGAGCTGTGCCGGGAAATGGATATAAAGGTCTTTGTGGATACTGATGCCGACGTGCGCATACTCCGCCGCATCATCCGTGATGTAAAGGAGCGCAAGCGTTCACTGGAAAGCATTATCGATCAATATCTGCAAACAGTAAAACCGATGCACGAAAAATATGTGGAACCAAGCAAGCAGAATGCGGATATTATCATTCCGGAAGGCGGCCGCAATAAAGTGGCGCTGGAACTGCTTTTAACTGCTATTAAAGATCATCTGGAGGAAAAATAAATGGCCAAGCTTTATTTCAAATTCGGCGCTATGGGTTCTTCCAAATCCGCCCAGGCACTGATAACCCGCTTTAATTATATAGAATTGGGAATGAAGGTCTGGCTGATCAAACCTGCTGTCGACCAGCGGGACGGCGCTGATATCATCCGCAGCCGCATCGGTTTGGAGCATACTGCTCAGGTGATCCGCCCAGAGCAAAACATCATAGATGAATACCACAGGGTCGGCGTTCATGATGTTATCATAGCAGACGAAGCCCAGTTCTTTACCCCGGAGCAAATAGACCAGCTACGCGAGCTGGTCGATGAAGAAGATCTTCCGGTTCTTTGCTTTGGACTGCGTACGGATTTTCTGACCCACTTTTTCCCCGGAGCCCGCCGCCTGATGGAGCTGGCTGATTCCATGACAGAGATCAAAACCGTCTGCGCCTGTGGCCGCAAGGCCACGGTCAACGCCAGGCTGGATGCAAATGGACATATCGTCACCCAGGGAGATCAGGTGCTGCTGGGCGGCAATGACCGCTACATAGCCATGTGCCATAAATGCTGGAAAAATAAAATACGTGAGCAGGAGCAAAACAGTACGGGAAAGCCGGTACGCTGAAACAGATACCAGATCAAAAAGTTTTCCCCATTATTTACCCACGCAAAAACGGGAGAATATCTCGGTCAGTACATCTTCCGATACAATATTGCCAGTGATACGTCCGCAGGCGGCGCAGGCCTCCTCCAGCTCCACCCCGGCCATATCAGGAGGAAAACCGGCCTCCAAAGTAGCCCTGGCCGCTTTCAGGGCGGCAGCGGCCTGCCGCAAAGCCTCGATATGCCGCGCATTGTTCAGCAAAGGCGAATCCGCCTCGGGATCCAACCCCTCGGCGCAGATAAAAGCTATCTGCCGCCGCAGTTCCTCTATGCCGTCCCCCCTCAGGGCGCTTACTGCAATAAGATGCTCTTCTCCGGCCAAAACCTGCCGCCAATAATTTAAGAGTTCCGCAGTTGTCTTATCCGCCTTATTCAGCAGCACTATCCGCCTTCTGTCCTTATTTTCTGCCAGCAAGGCCAGGCTCTCATCATCCGGCTGCCGGGAGGCGTCCACTACCTGCAGCAGCAAAGATGCCTGCTGAGCCATGGCGCGGCTGCGATCCACCCCCATGCGCTCTGCCTGAGCCATCTCAGCCTCTTCCCGCAGTCCCGCCGTATCGCAAAGACAAACCGGAATGCCCATAATATCCACATATTCCTCCAGCACGTCTCTGGTGGTGCCGGCCTCATTGGTAACGATAGCTCTCTCCCGGCCCAAAAGGGCATTGAGCAGGCTGGATTTACCGGCATTGACCGGGCCGGTAAATACCGCCCTTATGCCTTCCCGGCAGGCCAGCCCCAAGGCGCCTCCGGCCAGCAGTTCATCTATAGCCTGCTGCTGTACTTCTATCATGGGGATAAGCTGCCAGTTTTCCGGAGCGTCCTCGTCATCGGGAAAATCCACTCCCACGGTTATCAGGGCCAATATCTCCCGGATACCGCTTTCAATATCCAGCAATTTTTGGGAAAGGACCCCTGCCAGCTGCCGCTGAGCCTGTCCCAAAGCCCGGCCTGTTTTGGCGGATATCAAATCAGCCACTGCTTCTGCCTGGGCAAGATCCAGCTTCCCGTTTAAAAATGCCCTCAGGGTAAATTCTCCGGCTGTGGCTAATCTGGCTCCCTGCTTCAGGCACAATTCAAGCACCTCGCTCAGCAAACGGGGGCCGCCATGGCACTGAAGCTCAGCTATATCTTCGCCTGTATAAGAATGGGGCGCCGGCATAAACACCGCCAGGCAACGATCCAGCTCTTTGCCGTCTTCCGGATCATAAAGCAGACCATAGCTCAGATAGCGGGGATGGTCTGCCGGGTTTTTAGTTCCGCGAAAAATACGGCCAAGCAAAGCTCCGCTGCCCGGGCCGCTCAAACGGACTATACCCACTCCGCCGGCTCCCGGCGGGGTAGCGATGGCAGCTATCAGATCTGGCAGATATTCCTGCATAATTTAACCTCCCGAATGCTCTCTGCAGTACTCTCCGAAAAAGTACCGTGCTTTGTATTACAGATGCAAAACTGTCTTATCCCTGCCGCTGCCAATATCTGCCGGTCCATACCGGCCGATAGCTTTGCACCCCAGGCAGGGGTTAAAAGGCTTTTAAAGAAAGCAGCCGTTATACATTAAGATAACGGCTGCTCACGGTATTATGTGTTAAGATTATCCCCAAGGGACATTCGCCATTGGTCGGGCATATTCGCAAACATCCTGCCTGAACTATTCATTATCAGTATCATGCTGGATGATAACGTTCGGCAAAGCATCACTGCTTTTTTCCCGGCGGTTGCCGCCCCGTTTTTTATTGCGCCGGCGGCTGGTGACCACCACCCTGCGGTAAGGCTCCTCACCATGGCTGGTAGTCTCCACTCTTTTATCGTTTTGCAGAGCTATATGGACGATGCGGCGCTCATGAGGATTCATAGGCTCCAGCTCCACCCGACGGCCGGTACGCACAGCCTTTTCCGCCATTTTATGAGCCAGGGCAGTCAGGGTCTGCTCGCGGCTTTCCCGGTATCCTTCCACATCGATGACTATACGCACATGGTCGCTGCGGCGTTTGTTTACAGCCAGATTCACCAGATATTGAATAGCGTTAAGGGTCTCGCCCCGGCGGCCGATCAGCAGACCAAGTTTTTCACCGCTGAGGATTATCCACAGTATTCCTTCCCTGATCTCCGTACGGTATTGGGGGGTCACGCCCATAGCGCTGAATATGGGCTCAGCAAAGCTGCGGGCAGCCTCAAAAACGGCTTTTTCCATCTCGCCTTCAGTAATATCGGTGGCATTGGATTCCCGGCGGGGCTGCTCTTTTTCAGACTGATCTTCTTTGATCCTGGGCCGTTCCTCCTGGCGATGATTATCCCGATGCTCATTATGATCTTTCCGGGCAGGGCGGGGTGTACGCAGTTCCGGCTCGATAACTGACGCAGGATCGATCACCTGGATAGGTTTGATCTCAATATCTGCGGCAGCAGGCTTCTTTTCCCTTTTTTCCTTGCGGGTCTTTTTGGGACCGAAACCGCCGTTGCTCCTGGGTGCAGGTTTTTCCGCCACCTCCGGTTCATCCACTGAAATACGGACGCGGGCGTCTTTCTGACCCAGCCCCAGGAAACCTTTGGACCCCAGTTCCAAAATCTCCACTTCGACATTCTCGATACTTGTACCTGCTAAAGCGCAGGCAATATCAATGGCCTCATCTACGGTCTTACCGCTGGCCTCATAGGTTTTTATCATATTATTTCCTCCTTGGCGGTTCCCTACCAACCTCCGCCAAAACGAAAAGCTCAGGATAAACCCAGGCTCTTTTCACTTTTCTGCCGGCATATGGCAGAACCAGGGTATTATTCCTCTTTTTCGCCTGCTTGTTCTGAAGCTTCTTCAGCTGCTTCTGCAGGTTTTTCGGGTTCGCCGCTGTCAGAGGCAGTTTCGTCAGCAGCCTGCTTTGCGGCTTCAGCTTTCGCCGCCTTTTTCTTCTTGCGGCCAAAGCCCAGCATTTCCTTCATGTCAGAAGGAGCTGCAGGCACCCGCTGTGCCAGCTGGTATTCCCGGCGCAGGGCATCCACATCCTGCTCCACACTGTTGCCGTCCATAACGAGCAGCACCACTTCAGGCTCCACGGAATAGGGATGCAGTTTGACCCGTTTCTTTTCTACGATATAATCGTTATCCTTGAGCCAGGTCTTGAACTTACGCTCTTCCTCCTGCTCGGGAGTAAGCTCCTCAGGCTCTTCCTCTTCCTCATGATGACCGCGGTTGCCGTGCTTATCCTGCTCCTTACGGGGCTTGCCATTATAATAATTCTCCCTGGCGGCCTTACGAGCTGCTTTTCGCCGCTCTTCTTCCTCTTGCTTGGCCTTGCGGGCTGCTTCCAGCGCGGCGGTATCAATGCGTTTCCAGCGACGCAGCAGCGGATACATTATAGCTACGCCGATCAGAGCATAGAATATCCAGTAAAAAGCCATCAATACAGGGAAGCTGCGGACAAAGAAGAAGAACATCAAAGGAAAGGCGATAAGCATTATCTGCTGCTGCCTGTCCTTGATATTAGGAGTAGTCAGCCACTGCTGCAGGAAAGTTGCGGCGGCAGCGATGATCGGCAGCAACCAGGGATAAGGCGCGTCCTTAACGATAGCGGCCAGATTATCCCAGCACAGGAACTGGAAAGCATCCGGATAAAGGGGATGCACGGAATTGCTGGCGCCGAAATTGCGGATAGAATCAAACAGCGCTATCAGAATAGGGAACTGGATCAGCATGGGCAGGCAGCCTGCCATGGGAGATGCTCCATGTTCCTTATAAAGCTTCATCGTTTCCATATTCATCCGTTGGGGATCATTGGCATAACGCCGTTTAATTTCATCCACCTCAGGAGCAAGCAGCTGCATCTTGCGGGTCGAGCGCATCTGCTTATTCATCATCGGCTGCAAAAGCAGCTTAATGATGAGCGTAAAAAGAAAGATCGCCAGAATATAACTGGGAATACCGATAGAATCTGTCAGCTGGTATAACCATTCTATGGAATTGGCAAAGAAATCCTTGATGGCCTGCCATATTCCTACGGCTGCCATTATGGAACCTGCTTGAAAAATCACTATAAAATCCTCCGAATCATTCTTGCTTGGATAGCTGCCTGCATCCAGCAGCATTTCCTGATATCAGGCCCGGACTATATTACGCCATGATGCCAAAGCGGATATCAGGGAACAGGATCGTAGCCTCCTTCATGAAAAGGATGGCAGCGGCAAATGCGCTTTATCCCCATCCATAGACCTTTAGCCGCTCCGTATCTGCTGATAGCTTCCAGCATATACTGAGAACAGGAAGGAATATAGATACAGCGGGGCGGCGTAAGCGGCGAGATATACTTTTGATAAATGCGGATCATGAAAAGCAGCGGTTTTTTCATAATATAACACCTGCTTATCACTGTTGCTTTACCGGGGGAGAAACTTCCCCTCACTTGTCTGAGGCCAACAGTTTCAGCATAGCCCGGCGAATCTGATCAGAGCTTTTGCCCTTTGCACCGCAGCGGATAACAAATACATAATCATAACCGGCAGGAAAGCTGTCCAGCATTCCCGCAGCAGCGTGACGAAACACTCTGCGAGCCCGGTTACGTTCCACAGCCCCGCCCAGTTTTTTTGATGAGGAAAATCCTATACGTATTCCCTCTCCCTGCCGTTTGCAGCGATAAAGCACAAATTCCCGGCAGGCTTTGGAGCGGCCTCTGGCATAAACTCTGGAAAAATCCCGTCTTTCCTTTAAACGGTAGCAAACAGGCAGCATAATTATTAGACTGTCAGGGTTTTTCTGCCTTTGGCGCGGCGGCGAGCCAAAACATTACGACCGCCTTTACTGCTCATGCGGGCCAAAAAGCCGTGTACGCTTTTATGCACTCTTTTTTTGGGTTGATACGTTCTTTTAACCATGATAAATTATTCCTCCAATTTTTCAGGGGAATGACCTAGTCATAATCCCCTAATTTACATTAACAGAAAAATTATATCCTAACCGGCTCCCTGTGTCAATGCAAATCTACTGTTGTCTGTGGATAACTCCCGGTTTTTTCTGCCAAATCTTCCTGCCGGAAATAAATTTGCCTTGAAAATGTGGATAACTTTTGTTATTATAGTGATTGTTATAGTGATTAACCAATTCTATCCACAACAGTTTAAAATTCAGGAAACGGCGGGCCTGTCGCATGGCCGGGAGGAAAGTAACCGTGGAGCAATTTTGGCAGCAAGCACTAGTGTTGATCAAGGATCAGATAAAGGAAACCAGCTTTGAGCAATGGTTTCGTTCCGATACCATCCGCAAGGTGGTACGCCAGGGCGGCAATATTTATATTTGTGTAAGCGATGTCTATGCCAAAACAGCTATAGAGCATCTTTATCTGGAGCTGCTGGAACGGGCTCTCAGCGATGTATTGGGCGAGCAGGTCTCTCCCGTGATCGTTGATATTTCCAATGAGACCATACCCCAGATACAGCAGAAAAACGATATCTCCGCAGCCCTCAGCGCCCAACGCCCCTACTTCAACCCCCGTTATACCTTTGATTCATTTGTGGTGGGCAGCTCCAACCGTTTTGCCCATGCGGCAGCCATGGCTGTTGCCGAAAGTCCCAGCCGCACCTATAATCCTCTTTTCATCTATGGCGGCAGCGGTCTGGGCAAAACCCATCTTATGCATGCCATCGGCCAATCGGTACTGGCCAAATCTCCTGCCAAAAAGGTGGTTTATGTCAGCGCCGAGGTTTTTACAAACGAGTTCATCTCCTCCGTGCGGGAATCCCGTCTTGACGCCTTTAAGACCCGCTACCGCACAACGGATATACTGCTTATCGATGATATCCAGTTTTTGGCTGGCAAAGCCAGTACCCAGGAGGAGTTCTTCCATACCTTTAATGCGCTGCATGATGCAGGACGTCAGATAGTCATCAGTTCCGACCGCCTGCCCAAAGAACTTAACCCCCTGGAAGAACGCCTGATTTCCCGCTTTGAGTGGGGACTTATCACCGATATCCAGCCGCCGGATTGGGAGACCCGCTGCGCTATTTTGCAGCGCAAGGCTTTATCCGATAATATAGAAGTAGATAACGAAGTCATCAGTCTGATCGCGGATAAGGTCAAATCCAATATCCGTGAGCTGGAAGGAGCCTTAAACAAAGTAATGTATGCCTGCCAGCTTAATCATGTGCGCAAAGCGGATATGGCTCTCGCTCAGGAAGTATTACAGGATATCCTGGCTCAGGAAGCACCGCCCAAGCTTACCATCAGTCTGGTGCAGAAAGTTGTTGCCGACTATTATCAGATCAATGTTGACGATCTTAAAGGCAAAAAGAAAGACCGCTATATCACTCATCCCCGGCAAATGGCCATGTATTTCTGCCGGGAGCTGGTGGGAGCCACCACTCCCCAGATAGGCCGGGATTTCGGCGGAAGGGATCATACCACGGTTATGTATGCCTGCGAAAAGATCGGCAGTTCCCGCAAAACCGACCCTAATCTGGATAATACCATTCAGGAGATCGAAAGAAAGCTGCTTTGTAAATAAAAACAGCCTACCTTATAATATATTATAAATAATCCTACATAAAAACGGCCGGCATAAAGTGCGGCCGTTTTTATAATGCCACTATACGCCTTGCCTGGAGAAAATCAACTTCCGCCGTTTAAAACAGCATCAGCAGGGTGCCGGCCACTATCAGCGCCCGCCCTGCCCCTGCCCGGAGGCTGAGCCTTTCCTTGAAAACGATGGCCGAGAAGGCTATGGTAACCAATATGCTCAGCTTATCTACGGGCATGACCACGCTGGCAGGCCCCAGCTGCAGGGCCCGGAAATAGCATAGCCAGCTTGCCCCGGTAGCCAGGCCGCTGAGTATCAAAAACAGTCAGCTTCGTCCATCGATACTGCCAATAGTGCTGCCGGAGCCTACAATAAGCACCATCAGCCAGGCTACGGCCAATACCACAATAGTGCGGATAGCGGTAGCCACATCCGAATCAGTCTGCCGGATACCGCACTTGGCCAAAATAGCGGTAATTCCGGCAAAAAAGGCCGAGCCAAAAGCCAGCAATATCCACATAATATTTCCTCCCGTCCGGAGAACAGCTATCTTGATACGGCAGCAGTCAACTGAAAATTCAGCACCGGCACAGTCTCCCCTTGCCCGGACGCTGATTAACGCCCATGCCGGCCCAGGAAGACCCACCTTTTTCGTCAATCCCTTCTTAGCACAGCCACTGCCTTTTCCCAACACTTTTCATTATTCAATGCGGAAAATTGGTACTACCTATTGACTATAAATCCTGCCTCATATATAATAAGCACTTGTATATAAGCCTGTCAGAAGTCCCGGTATCTAATAAATTCCCTCTGAAATACATATGGAGAGGTTAAAATGTTAAAAAAAGAAGTGCTTTTCGGCGACAGGGCCTTTTATAAAATGGTGCTGGCCATCGCCGTACCTATCATGGTGCAGAACGGCATTACCAATTTTGTTAATCTGCTGGATAATGTAATGGTGGGCATGATAGGCACAGACCAGATGTCAGCCGTAGCCATTGTTAATCAATTGATATTTGTCTATAACCTGTGCATCTTCGGCGGCGTATCCGGCGCAGGTATTTTTACAGCCCAGTATTACGGCCAGGCCAACCACGAGGGTGTGCGGGATACCATGCGTTTCAAGATAATCATGGTATCCATAATTACCTTGGCCGCTATCCTGATAGCCACATTTTGGGGAGATAAACTGATATCCCTTTATTTGCAGGGCGAAGGCACGGCGGAAAGTATTGCCGCCACGGCTCATTACGCCTCCCAATATCTGGTAATAATCCTTTGCGGACTGCCGTTTTTCATGATGACCCAGGCCTATGCCAGCACGCTCAAAGAATGCGGCCAGCCCCTGCTGCCTATGAAAGCAGGCATTATCGCCGTGCTGGTAAACCTGGGGCTGAACTATATACTTATCTTTGGCAAGCTGGGCTTTCCTGCTCTGGGAGTAGAAGGCGCTGCCATTGCCACCACTGCCTCCAGGGTTGTAGAACTGTTTATTATCATAATGGGAACTCATCGCCATCCCCAACGCAATCCTTTTGTTAAAGGACTGTACCGCACCCTGAAAGTCCCCCGGGAACTGATTAGGCGCATTATGCGCAAAGGGATGCCTCTGCTGGTAAACGAGACCTGCTGGGGAGCTGGTATGGCCATGCTTACCAAATGCTTTTCCATCAGGGCGCTGTATGTTGTGGCTGCCCTGAATATCTGCAATACCCTGGCCAATTTGTTCAATATAGTGCTGCTGGCCATGGGCGAGGCTGTAGCTATTATTGTAGGACAATTGCTGGGCGCAGATAAAATGGAGGAAGCCCGCCGTACTTCCACCAGGATCATTGTATTTTCCGTATTGCTCAGCAGCGCTGCAGTCCTCCTTATGATACCCACCGCGTTTTTCTTTCCCCAGGTATACAATACTACTGCGCAGATACGGGAGCTGGCTACTGTACTAATCATTATCACTGCCTGCTATTTGCCGTTCAACGCCCTGCTCAACGCCTTGTATTTCACCCTGCGCTCTGGCGGTAAGACCATTATCGCTTTCCTGTTCGACAGCGTTTTCCTCTGGACCGTCAGCGTCACCCTCTCCTATTGCCTGTGTAAATTTACGGCCATTCCCGTACCCTGGTGTTATACTATCATGCTGCTGGCAGACAGCATCAAGATCACCATCGGCATCATCCTGGTCAAAAAAGGCGTCTGGCTGCAAAATATTGTTGACTGAGACCCAATATCAATCGGCTGAAAAGCCTCTGTATCAGACTATATCCTGATACAGAGGCTTTTTCTTTATTAAAAGAAAGCCTTAAATATCCGTTACAGCCGGAAAAAGAAACATATAATTATATAAAAAAACTCGTACTCATTAAAGGCAGCTTCTTCTTAAATTTTATTTATAGATAAAATCAATAAATAACATAATTAATTGCAATATCCAATAATTATTGTCACAAATATGGACAAAGGTTAAAATATAATGAATAAAGCAAACAGTTATAATAATTTAATCTTTTAAATTATTATAACTAAAGCCTGTCAGCAAAGACCCTTAACATCAACCAAGAGGATACTATGGATTATATAGGTATAGATATTGGTTCAACAGCAGCCAAGGTAGCAGTTATCGGCGATCACCAGCTTTTTATGACTCTGCCTACCGGTTGGAGCAGTGTGGAAACAGCGGAAGCCATCAACAAACAACTGGCTGCCCAAGGTATAGATACGCTTAAAGCGGCAGTAGTGGCCACCGGTTACGGACGGGGCGCCGTTGCCTATGGAGATAAACAGGTCACGGAAATTACCTGCCATGCGGCGGGCTGCGCAGAAGGGCATCCGGACTGCCTGGTCATTGATGTAGGCGGCCAGGATACCAAGGCCATCAGCATCAAAAACGGTGTTGTCAGCGATTTCCTGATGAACGACAAATGCTCGGCCGGCACAGGCAAATTCATCGAAATCATGGCCAATCGCCTGGAATGTACCATAGATGAGCTTTTTGCCCTGGCAGAGCAGGGAGAAGTGCTGTCTATCAGCTCACTTTGCACGGTTTTTGCCGAATCGGAAGTGATAAATCATATAGGCGCCGGTAAAAAACGCCAGGATATAGCGGCCGGAGTAGTGGACAGCGTAGCATCCAAAGTAGCCGGACTGGCCGGCAGAATGCCGCTGCCTCAAACAATACTGCTTACCGGTGGACTTAGCCACCTGCCGTTTTTTGCCCAAAGCATCGGCAACAAACTGGGTCATGAGGTTTTACCGCAGGAAAACGGCAGATTTGCCGGAGCCTGCGGCGCAGCGTTATTGGCACGCAAAATGAACAAGTAGCTACGATCCTTCATGTCAGAAATAAAAGGACGACAAAAAACAGGGAAGGGACATAATGGAATTTCGGCAACTGGAAATACTGGTGGCTATTGTGGAAACAGGCAGTTTTTCCCGGGCAGGCGAGCGGCTTTATCTTTCCCAACCTGCAGTCACAGCTAATATCAATAGCCTGGAACAGGAATTGGAACAGCAGATCCTGCTGCGCGGCAACAGAGGCGTACAGCTTACTGACAGCGGCAAGCTGCTGTATAATTATGCCCTTTCCATGCTCAATCAAAGAGAGGATCTGCTGATCGAGTTGGCCAAAAAAAAGCCCCATACAGGCCAACTGCGGATAGCCGCCTCCTCTGTACCTGCCCAGTATCTGCTTCCGGAACTGCTGTCTGCCTTTCAGCGGCAGCATGAGGACGTACATACAAACCTGATATTCTGCGACAGTACAGAAGTAGGCCGCAAGCTCCATGATCAGCAGGCCGATATAGGGCTCAGCGGCTGCTGCTCTTTTGATGCGGAGTGCGAATACCTGCCTATTGCCGAGGACAAGCTGGTGGCGATAACCCCGGTGGCTTCCCAGTATTCCCGTTTGGATCCCCATCAGCCCTTTCCCGGAGAACTGCTTACCAGCGCGCCTATGATAGTCAGGGAAAGCGGTTCCGGCACCCGTCAGGAGTTCAATAGCTATCTGCAAAAAACCTATCCCGACGCCCAGCTCAATATAGTAGCTGTCATGGAAGATTACCTTGCCATCAAAAACGCGGTAGCAGCCGGAATGGGCATTGCTGTCATGTCCCAGCGCTCTGTGGAGGACTACAGCCGCCTGGGCTATGTTCTTCCCTTCGATCTGGAAGGCGAAGCTGTGCGCAAGCTTTATCTCCTGCGGCGTAAAAAAAGCCGCCTTTTGGGAGTTACCAAAGATTTTTACCAGTTCGTCATTAATCATATGGAAGAAATGGACAGCCCCGGAGGGGTTGAACTACGAAGCATATGATGCCTCCGGTCAGCCCCAAAAAACCTTTCTCCGTAACTTGGCTATCTCAGGGATCCCTGGCGGACAAAATGTTTTTACCTGCCGCCAACAATACAGGCGGTTCAAATAAATATTATTTATAACTGTTGGCAAATATCAGATTATTTGATACTTAAAGCCTGCTAAACAGCTTGTTTTGCTTTTAACCTGATGATAACATTAATATAAAGATAAAAAGCGTTGAAATTTGCGGGAGGTAATTCAATGGGAGCAGAAGACAGGCCCTTTCTGGAAACCAGAAATCTGCGAAAATCTTTCGGCCATGTACAGGCTCTCCAGGGAACCGGTCTCAGCGCTTCCCGGGGACGCATCCTTGCCATAGTAGGTGATAACGGCGCCGGAAAGTCCACTCTTATCAAAATCATTTCCGGTGTAATTTTCCCGGACAGCGGCAGCCTTACCATAGAAGGCAAAAAATATACCCGGCTCGACCCCCATCTTGCTGGCAAACTGGGGATATCCACCGTATATCAGGATCTTTCCCTGGTGGATTCCCTCAGCGTATGGGAAAATATGTTTCTTGGCCACGAATACCACCGGGCGGGCTGGCTGAACAAAAAGAAAATGCGCAGCGACGCCATAAAGCTGCTTTCTGATTTCCGTATCAATATCCCGGATATAGACGCCCGGGTAGGCGATCTTTCCGGCGGACAGCGTCAGGCCGCCGCAGTTGCCCGCGCTCTGCTGCAGGGTGGCAAACTGCTGATTTTCGACGAGCCTACGGCCGCAATGGGTATACGGGAAACCGGCATGGTAGAGCAGTTGATACTCAGCCTGCCGGATCGGGGCATAGGGGTCATCATTATAAGCCATAACATGCAGCAGGTATTTAACCTGGCTGATACTATTTGCGTAATGAAGCTTGGCCGGGTAATAGCCGAAAAGGCCAAAGAAAGCGTTACCCCGGAAGAGGTAGCGGCTATGATAGTAAGCGGGGTAGCATAAATGACCGGCAAAGAGCAAAAAAATTCTGCCAACCTGTGGCAAAGGTTTTTGCAGAATAAATATTTTCCCCAAATACTGCTGACCGCTGTATTATTACTGCTTATCCTGATCCTGAGCACCACTTCCGAATATTTTTTATCCTGGAAAAATTTCCGCAATATTCTGGATCAGTGCGCGGTATACCTGATCCTTTCCATTGGCATGACCTTTGTGATAGCCGGCGGCGGCGTGGATCTTTCCGTAGGCAGTACCGCCGGACTGTGCGGCGTAATTATGGCTCTGCTGATAAAAGGGGGCTGTCCTACCGGACTGGCTATCGGCGCGGGCATACTGGCAGGCGCAGCTATCGGTACTGCCAATGGCCTTTTTATCGCCAAAATCAAGATCAACCCCTTCATTACCACCCTTTCAACAATGATAATAGTCAGAGGCATAGCGCTGGTGCTTACCGGCGGCGTTTCCATTTACGGATTCACCCAGGCTTTCAAATGGTTTGGCACAGGCAGCGTGGGCCCGCTTAATCCACCCATAATTATTTCTCTGCTCCTTACCGTTGCCGGGTTCATTCTGCTCAACCGCACCCTCTGGGGCAAATACTGCCTTGCCCTTGGCGGCAATGGCGAAGCCCTGCGCCGCAATGGCGTTAATACCACTGCCTACAGAATAAGCATCTATGCAGTATCCGGTTTTTGCGCCGGGCTGGCGGGATTGATAATGACAGCCCGGCTTAATTCCGCCGCGCCCCTGGCCGGTTCAGGCTACGAAATGGACGCCATTGCAGCGGTTGTTCTGGGAGTAGGCTGCTTTAATGGAGGCGTAGGCTCTGTAACAGGTACCTTTATTGCCAGCCTGACTTTGGCGGTCATTCGCAACGGTCTGACTATGCTGGCAATTTCCACCGACTATCAGCAGGTGGTAACCGGCAGTATCATTCTGCTGGCGATAATTGCCGCCAGACTGCGCAGCCGTAAAAACCGGGCAGAAGAATAAAAGGAGGTCTACCATGAGCAAAACCCTCATCGGCATGGGGTCAGCGGCAATGGACAGCATAATCTGCTGCTCATCCCTGCCCGGCGACGATTCTTTTCAGGTAGTGGATAGCGAACAATTGCTGCCCGGCGGCAGCTGCGCCAATATGCTGGCTGCCTTTGCAGCTCTGGGCGGCAGCTCCCGGCTGGTAAGCAAGATCGGCGATGACAGCTTCGGCCGTCAACTGCTGGATTCCCTGAAGCGGGATAAGGTGGACGATTCTTTTCTGGTACATAAAGCAGGCGGCCAGACCCTGCATACCTATATATGGGTAGCGGGAGGCAGTCATTGTATCTTTATCTGCCTGGGAGATTCTCTAATGTCCCTTACCTCGGATGAGCTGGCTCCCCATCTGCTGGAAGGAGCGGATATTTTCTATACCGATCTTTTTCCGCCCCAGCCGGCTCTGGATACTGCCCGCAAATGCCGCCGGCAGGGTATACCCGTTATTATCGGGATGCAGTGCTCCCCCTCTTTCATGCGGCGGGCAGGGGTAAGTGATGAGGATCTGCACGCAGCTTTAGGCCTTGCGGATCTGGTCATCGGCGGCCAGGAATGTTATCAGGAATACCTTGGCTGCAATGACTCTATCCAGGCCATGGAGGCTCTTTACGATAAATACCGGCCAACTTTCGGCGCAGTCTGTACTCTGGGTAGCGCCGGCTCGGTCTGGCTGGATCAGCAGGGATTTTATCAGGCAGGAGCTTATCAGGTAGAGCCGCTGGATTCTACCGGCGCCGGCGACTGCTTTTTGGGCGGCCTGCTCTACAGCTATTTTGCCGCAGGCAGCGATCAGCGCACAGCCCTGCATTTTGCCTCTGCCATGGGCGCGCTGAAATGCAATCAACTGGGCGCGCGCATCAGCACCAGCCCCCGGCAGGTAGCGGATTTTATCCAAAACAATCACCTGGATTACAATTTTCGTCCCCGGACGAAAGTGAAATAGAATAATTTTTAGGAGGAAGAACAATGAAAAAGTTTACTGTTTTACTGGTTCTGATCCTGGCTATGGCCTTGTGCTGCTTTGCCCTTACAGGCTGCGGCAATGATAATGAGCCTGTCACCGACGATCAGAACAACACCGAGCAGCAGGGCGATAATAATGAAAGCTCTGCTATCACCAACGAGCTGCTGAAAGCCGCCGAGCAGGAAATGCTGGAAGCCCTGGCTCCCCTTCCGGAAAAAGGCAATGGCGAAAAGATCGGCGCTATCGCATTCAGCATGACCAATCCTTTCTGGGTAACCGTTCAGGAAGGTTATGAGGATGCCGCCGCTGAATACGGCGTTTCCGTGGAAGTAGTCGCATCCCCCAACGAAGCAGACGAGCAGGGCCAGGCTGACGCCATGACCGCTCTTCTGGCAAAAGATTTTGACGCTTTTGCAGTTTCCGCTATGACCCCTTACTGCCTGGTCAATCCCTGCGCACAGGCTACCGCAGCCGGCATCCCGGTAGTTGCCGTAGGCACTAATCTTGATGCCGATGCCGCAGCCGAAGCCGGCGCTGAGATCGTAGCTTTCGTTACCAGCGATTTTGAAGAACAGGGCTACATGGGCGCTTCTTACATCATGGAACTGATCGGCGGCAGCGGCAAAGTTGCCGTTATCCAGGGCCAGGCCGGTGCTGATAACAGCGAGCAGCGCAAAAACGGCGCTATCCGCGGTTTTGAAGAAAACGGCGGCGAGATCGTAGCAGTAGAAGCAGCCAACTGGGATCGCCAGCAGGCCTATGATATCGCCACCAACATCCTGCAGGCCAACCCCGATCTGCAGGGGATCATGTGCGCCAATGATGA
>CAKQQU010000017.1 GCA_934271085.1 uncultured Bacillota bacterium
TTTTTTGCGGCATAACAATGCTCCCTTCATGATGACAGTTTGTTTTTTCACTGTCTCTCATAAAGGGAGCATATCAATATTCCAGTCTGCTTTTGAATATAGATTCCAGCCTTTTAAAGCATAAACACTTAAACACAGGGCTGCTTTTATTATTTGGTCTGACGTCTGATTTTCCGTACAGCCCAGGCGGAATTGTTAATATCCAGCCTATCTGTGGTCAAAAGTGCTGCAGGCAGTTTCAGAAGGAGTGCAGGGATCTGCGCAGCCGCAGCAGCAGACTTTGATCTCGCTGGCGTTGCAGTTATAATCATCATTATACTTGCAATTAGTTACGGAACATTTGATATTGGACAATGATATCACCTCCTTTTTTTATAGTATGTCCTTTTTTCTTAATTAAATTATCCAAATTAAACTAAAAAAACTGCCGGTGGTAATACCGGCAGTTTTTATTTTAATCAGGTGTATTAAATTTTTAAAATGTCAATCTATTTCAGGGGTATCTTCTTCCTTATCGGGAAGTTTGCTTACCAGAGCCCATTCCACTCTTCTTTCGGCCAGTTTTTCAACCTTGATATGCAGCCCAAAGGCATCAAGCTCCGGTTGGGCTCCGTCATCAGGTATCTGGGAAAGCTGGCTGAATACCAGTCCGCCAAGGGTATCGAAATCTGGTTCCTCGGCATCGTTGTTTAAGGAAACATTCAGCTCTTTTTCCAGAGTTTCTATATCCACGCTTCCTCTCATCCTCCAGAGATTATCTTCCAGCCGTATTATCTCCTGCATATCTAGGGGATCAAATTCATCGTAGATATTACCGACTATTTCTTCCAGCAGATCTTCCATGGTTATAAGACCGCTGGTGCCGCCGTATTCATCCACCACGACGGCCATATGGGTTTTTTTATTCTGCATATCCCTGAATAATTTATCTGCGGGTATTGATTCCGGAACCAGATAGATAGGCGCTACAAGTTCCTGCAGAGTCTTGGGGTTTTGTTTTTGAGCATTCAGCAGATATTCTCTGGTGCGCAATAAACCGATAACATCGTCAATATCTTCACCGCAGACCGGGAAACGGGAAAGGCCGCTTTCCTCGATCATTTTCATAATGTCCTCATGGGTATCGTCAAGCCAGATGACCTTCATGTCAGGGCGATGGATCATTACATCTTCGGCAGTGATATTATTGAATTCAAAAATATTTTCGATAAGCGTTTTTTCGTTAGGCTCGATAGCGCCGTTTTCTTCGCCCAGATCCACCATAAGGCGTATTTCTTCTTCGGAAACTTCTTCAGATTCCGCATTGGGGTCGATACCCATTATCCGCAGCATACCGTTGGTGGATTTGTTCAGCAGCCAGACAAAGGGCTTGAATAATACGCCGGCGGCAAGTATTACAGAAGCAACAATCCCCGCCACCTTTTCCGGGTTATTCATGGCTACTCTCTTGGGTACCAGCTCTCCCAGAACCAGGGAAAAGTAGGAAAGGATAAAGGTAATGATGATAACGCAGACGCTGTTTAGCGTGGAGACCGATACAGATGCAAAGGCAGATGTACCGGACAGCCAGGATACCAACGGCCCGGCAAAGCTGTCTGCCGCGAAGGCAGATGCCAGAAAGCCGGCCAGGGTAATGGCTATCTGTATTGTAGATAAAAATTCACCTGGGTTTTCCACCAGTTTTAGCAGCTTTTGCGCTGTTTTGTTGCCATCCTCGGCTTCCTTTTTGATTTTATTGTCATTAAGCGATATTACCGCTATTTCCGAGGCGGCAAAAAAAGCGTTTATCATGATGAGAATAAAAACAAGCAGCAGTTTAAGACCTAAATTGCCATCAGGCAAAATAATCCACTCCTTTAAAGAATAAAAATATAAAAAGACATACCGATATTATGGCATATCGATTATGTCTTTGCTGTAACCATATTGTTGTATTGTCCTGATCCAGGGCCAGCGTCATCCATTATTGGGTGAAACCTCTCAAGAATTTATTAATAAGATTTTAGCAAATAGTTCAACTGTTGTCAAGGCAGCGATGGGGAAAAAGGGCTCACCCTTTGGTTTATGCTGCATATCATGTACTATAACCGGGATGAAAGACGCGGCTGCGAAAATAGCTTGGGGAAAGCTGTTCCCCTCCGGATATTGGCTTACCTTGACTTCGCTGCCGCTGCTGTCTCAGGTAAAAAATAATAATATTAAAGGAGAGATGACAATGTTTAATTTTGGTTCCGGCTGCGGGGATGGTTGTTGTGGCAGTGAGCTGTGGGGCTGCCTGCTCAACCTGATAATCCTCTTTATCGTTCTGGAATTCCTGTGCAATATTCTTAGTGGAAACAATGGTCTTAGCTGCGGTTCAGGCTGCTGAAGGGAGGAGTATTAATGGTTTGCTATAACAATTATACCCAACCCGTAATGGATAACAGCAATCAGAATTGTTCTTGTATGTGCGGCAACGGAAAAGGTTTTTCCTGCATAATCAATCTGATAATTATTCTGGTTGTATTGCAGTTCCTCTCCCAGCTTCTTTGCTCCACTACCTGCGATATCTGCTGATTATTTCCAGGTCCTCCTTTATGCCGCTCAGAGGGCGGCAACTGGGGCCGGTCAAAAGACCGGCCCCCTTTTTATAAGCATTGAATTTAACGTTTCTTGTTTTTGTCTGCCGCTTTTTTCATTCGGTCTGCCAGTTCCTGAAGTTCGCCCCGGTTGGCTCCGTTTTCCAGCTTTGTTATAAGCTCATTGATGAATTTTTTGTTCTGGGGCGTCAGGACATTGCCGTATTGCTGCAGAAGTTTTTTTAAATCCGTTACATTATGGGGTTTTTTAGGTGTGCTGTTTACCATTTTACCTCCTAAAATCTTTTCCATCCAGCCGCCATGCGGCATACTTCGTCATATGCAGGTAATGCCAGCTTTGCCCGGTCGCAGTGGATCGGGCAGGTGTCGCAGGGATTGCTCCTTACAGGGCTGGGACGCACTTCTATTGGCGGTTCTTCATCATCCATATCTGTTTGCTGATTACCGTCGTTTCCCATACTGCCGAAAGCTCCCATCATTTCCGCCAGTCCTGCCAGCCCATCAAGGCCGCCTGAGCCGCTGTTGTCCTGTGTGGAATTTTCATTGTTCTGTTTTTTCCCCAGGTTTCCCAGGTTTCCCAGAGTGCTCAGCATTGAAAGGGCTGCCAGGGGATTGTTGCCGCCGCTTCCCATACCGTTCATGCCTCCCAAAGCGCCCATAATGCCCATAATATCATCAAGTCCTGCCATATCTGAACCTCCTTTATACGTTCACAATATGAAAAGGACAGACACATTGTGTCTGTCCAGTAAAATATTGGCTAAGCTGTGGATGATCACCTGGATAAAATATTATGTCCGGTATCTTTATCAAAAATATGTATGTGCAGAGGATCAAAGCGCAGATGCACAAGATCGTCCATATTCATATGTATTGATCCCTGCTGCCGGAGAATGATTTTATTGCCCTGATAATTCAGGTAAATGTAAGTTTCCCCCCCTAAGGGTTCGGCTACTTCTACCAGCGCAGGCAGGCCCGTCGCATCTAAAGATATGTTGTCCGGCCGGATGCCGATAGTAACTGTTTTACCGATATAGTCCGTAAGCGCGGGACTGGGAGATGAGGGCAGGGAAATTATTTCCGAATCTATATTAATTGCAAGCCCTTGCCCGGTATGGATAACCTGTGCGTCCATAAAGTTCATAGGCGGTGTGCCTATAAAGCCTGCCACAAAAATATTGGCCGGCTGTTCGTATACCTGGGAAGGCGTTCCTATCTGCTGGATAACACCTTCTTTCATTACCACAATACGGTTGCCCATGGTCATAGCTTCTATCTGGTCATGGGTAACATATACGAAAGTTGTTCCCAGCCTTTTATGCAGCTTTATGATCTCTGTGCGCATGGAGGTGCGCAGCTTGGCATCCAGATTGGAAAGCGGTTCGTCCAGCAAAAATACGGAAGGTTCCCGCACCATGGCTCTTCCCAGGGCAACGCGCTGCCTTTGGCCGCCGCTCATGGCTTTGGGCTTGCGGTCCAAAAGGTTTTCAATATCCAGAGTTTTGGCAACCTCCCGGACTTTACGGTCGATCTCATCTTTGGGGATCTTGCGGTTTTCCAGGCCAAAGGCCATATTTTTGTAGACAGTCATATGGGGATACAGCGCATAGTTCTGAAAAACCATAGCAATATCCCTATCCCTGGGCGGTACGTCGTTTACCAGCTTATCGCCCAGATAAAGCTCGCCGGAGGTTATTTCCTCCAGACCGGCTATCATCCGCAATACCGTGGATTTGCCGCAGCCGGAAGGGCCTACCAGCACGATAAATTCCTTATCTGCTATTTCCATACTAAAATCATTTACAGCCAGCACATTGCCATCATAGATTTTTGTGAGGTTTTTTAAACTTATGCTTGACATAGATGAACTCCTTTATTATCAGCCAGATAAGGCATATGACAGGGATTATTGAAAGCAGGATAGTGGCAGTCTGCAAATGCGCCAGTCTGTTTTCCGCCAGTCGGGCGGCATTTTCCCAGTAGGGGTAGGCCAGCTCTTTGCTGACTATTGTACGCTGCGCAAAATTGGCAGCTACCTTATGAATAGCGGAGGCCTGGAACCGCTGGCTGTTTTCAATAACCTCGCCGTTGCTGCCAAGAGGGAAGTTTTCCGCCACAATATTATAAGCGAATTGGGAGATCGGATCAGGTAAAACTATTTCGTAACAGGTTATAGCAGTTTCCTGCATATCGTTGAGCCGCGAATAGGAAAGGAAAAAACGGGGGCCGCCGCTGCCAGCCTGGGTATCGTATTTATCGCTTTCCTGGCGTATTACTCCCGCCACAAGAAAGGGCTGATTGTTGATGGTTACTTTCATGCCTTCCAGATTTACCGAGCCAAAAAGCTTCCAGGCCATTTCCTCATCAAGTACCACGCGGTCGTCCATTATATCCGTGGGTGTTATGTAGCTGCCGTTGCGCAGCTGCAGCGGATGAAAAAGGAAATAATTGCCGCCTATACCGTAAGCCGTACCTTCCGCACTGCCGTAATCACCCTGAACAGTTAATTTGCTCTTGGCGCTATAAGCGTAAGTCCAGAGATTGCCGTTTTCTGTAGCCTCCAGGGATGCTTCCTGCAGTTTTTTATTGACCGTATCCCCAAAACTGGCCAGGGCTTCCTCGGTCAAACCGTCGGATGTGCTTAAAAAACAGCTTACCTGAGCATAACGCACCTGACTTTCACCGGCCCAGCGCTCCGCAGTATTCTGGGCAGGCAGTTGCTTTACTGTGCTGTTCATAAGCAGTATGCAGACTGCCATACCGGCAAGTAAAGCAATATTCACAGCCAGAATGATACATGTTTTTTTGCTCAGGCGGGGGAGATGCAGCGAGGGCTTATGTATTTTAAACCCGACTGGGGACTGTTTTGCGGATGTATCGCCGGTTTTCCCGGTATGGGTTTTCCCAATACTGTCGCCGGCTGATGTGATGCCGCCGTCTGTTGGCGATGGCTGATAAGGAGTATACGGCGTATAGGTCCCAGGATTATCCGTGGCGGCGGATTGGGCCGCAGCATCCTTGCTCTTTTTGCCATTAAACAGCTTCAGCCGTGGTATTTTAAGTTTAAAAAGTCTGCGTTTGGCTTTTTTCATAGTTTATTGCTCCACAAGACGTACCTGCATACCGGGTTCCAGGGGCTTATTGGATGTGGTTATAACATATGTCCAGCTTTCAAGGGATCCGCTAATGGCAGAATTGGTATCATCTTTGGCCAGAACCTGGACATCCGCCCGGCGGGCAATATAGCGGTTGCCCAAAGGCGTGTTTTTGGACTCGATGGTCAGCACAAAATCACCGGTGGAATCAGTGCGTATGGCGCTGTTGGGAACGATGGTCGGATATTCCGCGCTCTTCTGGCTGACGGTAACGGTAAGCTGTGTGCCGGAATCAACGTCACCGGTAAGGGAGAAGGTGAGTAGTTTACTCTTACCAGGGTTCTGCTGGTCATTGCGTATGGAAACCAAAGTAGCCTGTACGCCGTTGCCGTAATAGCCACTGACTTCGGCATTGTCACCTACGGAAAGCTTCTTGGCCTGTTCAGCATCAACAGAGAATGATACGGTATATCCCAGGTCGGGAGCTTCTATGATAAGCAGCGGGTCTGAACTGCCGGTTTTATCTCCTGCGGCAACGCGGATGCTTTTTACGATGCCCGCCATTGGTGCAACGATTTTCGCATCTACTGAATCAGCCTGCAGCTCATTTACTATTTATTGCTGGGCAGCTATCTTTTCTTTGGCCGCCTGCAGATTAAGATTGGTTATGCTGCCATCTATCTTCTGGTTTTGTTCCAGCTTGTAAAGCAGATCATCCAAAGATTTCTGCGCTGCTTTTACTTCGTTGTTCGCTTCGTTCCAGGCTTTGTTAAGGGTCTGCATGCTTTCCAGTCGTGATTCAGCTTCCGCTATCTGGGCGTCCAGCTCAATGGATTCTTCCATATACCGCAGCTCGCTCTTCATCTGCTTAAGTTTTCTTTCGGCTTTTTCCGTATCGATGGGTTCGCCGGTTTCAGGATCCGGAGCCGCATTAGCGATCTGATTCCGCAGATCGCTTATGGCGTTTTCCTGTCTGCGTATATCAGCCTCATTCAGGCCGCTGTAACCTGTATCAGCCAGATCCTTTTTCAGTGATTTTATCTGGTTCTGCAGGGCTATAAGAGCCTCGTTGGAGGCTCCGCTGTTGGCGTCGCGTCTGGCTATGGCATCGTTCAGGGTCTGCTGAGCCGAGGCAATCTCCCTGTTATTATCATCGTATGCAGAATTGGCTTTTATCTGATCTATGCGATACTGCAGAGTCATTTCATCCAAGGTTTGTTTGGCAGCCCGCAGATCTTCGCTTTCTTCATCGCTCAGGGTCATAAGAACATCCCCTGCTGCCACTGTATCGCCTTCCCTGACATTGACGGTAGCTATTGTTCGGGTCTGGTCTATTTTTACTTCAAAAGCGGAATTGGCGGTGGCTGTGCCTGTTCCGCGTATTTTACCGCTGATGGCGCCGCTTTGGGCATAGCTGACAGCCACCTCAGGCAGAGAATGGTTCATTATTGTTCCGGAAAAGAAAGTGAGCAGCAGCATTACAGATAAAAATATGATAGCAGCGTTTTTGACCCACCCTCTGTGCAGTTTCTTTTCAGCCATAAGTATTTGACCTCCTAAAAATATGTTGAACTATACAGGTCCGTTATTTATCCTTTTACGGAACCGGAGTGAGTGATTCCCTCTACAAGGTATTCTTCTCCGTGGAGGAAAAGCAGCAGCGGCGGTATCATATATATTGTGGCTACCGCAAATGCCAGTCCTACCTCGCCGGTGTTGATTGTGGAAAGGTAAACCGAAAGAGGTTGCTTTTCCGTATCAGAGAGCAGTACTATAGGCTGCTCTACCATGTTCCAGTAATCAATAAAAACCAGAATAGCTATTGAATAGAGGGCGCTGCGGCATTGAGGAAGACAGATTTTACGGAAAATCCGCCATTCGCTGGCTCCGTCAAGTTTGGCAGCTTCTATCAGGGAAACTGGTATTCGCTTCATGAATTTGGTCAACAGGAATACCGAGAAAGGAGCGAAAATGCCCGGCAGGATAATTGACCAGCGTGTGTCCAGAAGCCCTGTCCAATCAGCTACCAGATAGTTGGGGACCAGCATTACCTGATAGGGCATAAGCATGAGAATAATATATATAAAGAACAGCAAAGTACGAAAACGGCTGTTATAGCGCATAAAGCTGTAGGCAGCCAATGCAGCAATACCCACCTGACCCAGCACAATGGGAACTACCAGAATAACGGAGTTCCAGAATTTAAGCAGATAATCAGGGCTTTTCAGCAATACTGTTTCGTACTGGCTGAAATCTACCATATCGGGGATGAACTTGAGATTGACTTTTTCCGCCATAAATGTAGTGGTCTTGCCCCCGGAAAGGGAAGAGAATACGCTGCCGTAATTGGCGGTAAGTTCTGTTTGGGACATGAAAGAGTTGGTTATGGTAAGAATTGTCGGCAGCAGGAAGGCGATGGCAAAAAATGCAGCCAGCAGAGTCAGGACGCCGGTGCTGAGATACCGCTTTTTATTTATCATCCTTCCACATCCTTTCCGAACTTATCTTCAGCTATAAATAGCAGACCGATTATGAATACCATGGCTATGGCCATTATCAGGGCGGCAGCCGATAATCTTTGATAATCCAAAGATTCAAATGTATTATTCATAAAGTGCTGCAGCAGATAAAGACTGTTATACGGATAGCTGCCGGTAAGCAGATAGACCTCGCGGAATACCTTGAAAGAATTGATCAGGGAAAGAATGGTTACAAAAAGAATGGTAGGGGAGAGAAAGCGCAGTTTGATATGGACAAACTTGAACCAGGGGCTGGCTCCTTCCAGATCCGCCATTTCCAGCAGATCCCTGGGAATATTGGCCAGGCCTGCCATGAAAAGTATCATATTGTATCCAAGATTTTTCCAAAGGAAAAGTGCCACTACCACCAGTTGGCTGTAGTCGGATTTAAGCCAGTCTATCGGGGCGCTTCCGAAAATGGCCAGGAAATCATTGAGTACTCCGTTATAGTGAAAAATAACCTGCCAGATTAGTACGACAGAAGCCACCGGTACCATCATGGGAGAAAGAAAGAAGGTACGGAACTGGCTTTTTAAGGGGATGCGGCTTTCTAGCAGCGCAGCCAGGGCCATGGCCAGGATAACCGCCAGCGGAACCGCGACTGCGGAGAATGTAAAGGTATTGGTCAGGGCTGTTTTAAAAGCGCTGTTATGAAAAAGGGCGATGAAATTATCCAGGAAAACAAAATTGTGGCTAAGGGGATTATCTATCAGGGAATAATAACATACCACCAGCATTGGCAAAAGGAAAAATATTCCTACGCCCAGCAGGCTCGGCCAGAGAAAGGCCGAGCCTGCCAGACGTTCTTTACGTGCCAAAGACATTTTCTTTTCCGGATTTGGCAATTTGTTATTGATTTTTTTTGCTTTTGCCCGCAGGGCATTTAAAGAAAAGTTTATTTTCATCTATTTGATCCTTAAAAATGGGACAAATACAAAACGCTGCCTGGTAAACAGAAATTACATAACTTTTTGATAAGCTTTAGCGCTGCTCGTTAACATAGGTGCTGATTCTGTTCTGAATCAGTTCGGCGGTTTCCTGAGCGGATTTTACACCGGAGAAGAAAGCGCCGGTTTCTTCGGAAATGATGGAGAACATTTTTTCATCATATTTGAATGTCTTGGTAGTGTTGTTGATAACATCCATTATCTGATCGTAATTAGCCTGATCCAGGGGTTTGATTTTTACAGTGATATTGTCCCAGCCCCATTCGTTGCCGGTAACGGGATAAATGGTATCACCGTACTCGTCAACATATTCTTCTGTAGCCATTGCCTTGGTTACCAGATACTGGAAGGCGTCTTTGTTGGTGGGGAAGCCATACCAGATATTATTATGCTGATAGTCTTTGCTCAACAATATGCGCACAAAGGACCATGCTGCATCTTTGTTTTTGCATTTGCTGGATATGGATATGGTATTGTTCAGGGCTGCTACATGCCCTACGCCGTTGCTGGTGGGGAAGCCGATATAAGTTACTTCGCCGCCAAACATTGCCTTATATATCTGGTATTCATTGAAATCTGCAAGAGATATGGGATAAAGCAAAACTTTACCGGTCTGGATCAAGGTCGCTTCACTTTCCATTTCCTCATCATAATTGATTTCCTTGGGGAAGGTTTTGGCAAATTCCAGCAGTTCTATGAAGTCCTGGGAATTAAAATTACATTCGCCGGTTTGCCAGTTCACAAAACTGTCCATATCAACGGCGCACATATAATTCAGTATGCTATTCTGATCAACATAGGCGAAAGCTGACGCTTCAGGATGCTGGTCCAGCAAATCTAAAAGGTCTTTCAGAGTCCATCCGGGGGTATCCCCCACCATACTGGTTGCACCCATGACTGTGGTAATGGAAAAGCTGGGAGACACGGTGTAGAGCTTGCCGTCAGTTTCCATAGCCTGCAGCATCAGCAGTTTGTCCCGGCTAAGCTCGCTGTCGTTATCAATATAGGTATAAAGATCCTCAAGCAGGCCTTTGGCAGCATACTGCTGTATAGGCATATCAGAGTTGACGCAGATAATATCCGGCACTTTGCCGGTGATGATTTCAGTAGAAAGCTTGGTTATTCCCGCACTATAATCTTCCTCGGTGTTGAATTCGGAATAATCGGTTACCTGAATGCGGTAATCGGGATTAGAACGGTTGAATTTGATTATCTGGGACCTGATATTGCTGTCCAGCCACATGGCCGCCAGGGTTATCGTTTCCTTTTCCGCTATTTCAGAGCGGTCATGTTTGCTCATTACTGCCAGTTGGATGCTGTTGGCAGAGCTGGTGTAGCTGTAATCATTGATGGTGGCGATGATGCGTCCATCGTTCAGGGGCAGGATAGAGCCCATATTGTTGCTGTCTATATCGGAATCTATCCAGTTTATCAGTTTAACGCTTTCCTGCTTGCTTACATTGTAGCCAAACAGATTGTTGCTGTCCTGATAATAGACATCGTATTCGCCGCCGCCGTTAAATAAATTGTAGGCCCGGTTGGGGAGGGAAATGGCTTCGCCAAAAGATTTGGATTCCAGATCAACCTTTTTCAGCTCCAATCCTTCGTTCCCCCAGCCGTAGGCGGCCACGCTGCCATCGGAAAGCAGGAGTACATTGCCGATGCCGCCGTCAGAAGTAATATCGAAGCTGGCTTGGCCGCCGCTGAGTATTACCTTCAGCCCGGTGTCATTGCAGGCCAGATAGATATTGCCTGTATCATCCACCTGCATCTGGCTGATGTAAAAGTATTCTCCCGTATTTGCCGTATTTTGCAGGGAGGAGATATCTATACGCTGCAGCTCTTTGCCGGTGAGATCCAGCTGCCGCACAAAGTTTTGGCTGCCGCCGTCCTGCCAGTTGCCCTGAGCGTCATAACTGTAATAATTAACATTTTCGCAGATCCACAAGGTGTTGTCGGCAGTAGATCTTAATGAAACTATGCTGTTGTTGGCATGCATATTCCCTTCCTGGGAAACAATGCTTTCATAGTTGGTAAGAGTCTCATAACCGCTGCCGTCCAAATTGACCTTGCTCAATTTATAGCCATAAAGGTCGTACATGCCTTCCCAGTAATTGTCATCGCCGGGCTTTGGATCATTGGGCAGGGGTTCCTGAGTGCTGATCTTGCCATATTCGCAGAAGTAGATTGTATCGTCTATGCAGCACATATTATCCATTGAACTGATAGATTTGGGCATATCCACATAGTCTGCGATATAAATGAATGATGGCAGATTGGCCGAGTTCTGATCTCCTTTGCCGCAGCCGCTGCAAATGACAAGCGCGGATAGCAGCATTGTTGCCAGGCATAACAAAAGTAGTTTTTTGCGTTTCATGGTTGGTCTCCTTTTTGTTTTTTATTTAAATTGCCATAATAAAGCATTAAACTGTACTATTTAGCTTAGTACACTTGAAGTTTAGCGCAACCCGTGTTTCATGTCAATGGGAAAGGGCTCTTTGTCGAAAAATTAATAATATCTTAAAGAGCGCTTGGCTTGGCTGTTTAACCCTTATGATTTTTCCGGTAATATATGGTACTGTATAAAAAAATCTTGTATTTGTCGTATATATACAATTTCAAGGTAAAATAGATTATTTCTTACTGATATTACGCTTATTTGACACACCAGGTCACATTATAGCGCTTAATGTTGGGCAGCCATGCTCCCCGGGGTTTATTTACAGTATTTTGCTGCAGTCTGGCAGCAAGTAGCTGCAGATCGCGTACGCCGCTTTTATTGGAAATGAATTTAAGCAGCGTTTTATCCCCGGGATCGTAAAAGCAACCGAAATCGCAGGAAATTTCAAAACTGTTGAGAGTCAGCCCTCTGCTGTCTGCAGCTTTTTGCAGATTGCTTTCCATATCATTGATTTGCCAAATATGCTTTTTGGCGAAGGCTGGCAGTCCTTCCGTACCGAATTCGCAGGGTTGAGCTCCGGCATGCCTTACAAATAAGGCAACCTTTTTCCCAAGATCGAGCATTCTCCCCAGCACGGCTTCACTTTCCGTACCCTGATAAAAACAGCAGGCCGCTACAGCCAGATCTGCCGCCGGAAGACTGGTTTCCAGCAGATCGCCGCAGATAATGTTCAGTTTATCCCGTTGTTCCCCGGCTCTGTTTTTTAAAGCTGTAAGAGCTGTTTCGGACATATCGCAGGCAGTTACCTGCCAGCCGCGCTCAAGTCCCCAAAGCGCATAAGCACCCGGGCCGCAGCAGATATCCAGTAAACTGTGGCATCCGGAAAGGGAATCGGCCAGCCTGTCCATTATCAATGAGGGATATTCTCCATAGCGTATCCCTTCATAATAGTATTTAAGTTCATTATCCTGCCAGCAGCTCATGGGCGCACCTCATTAAGATCATATTTCATTATTGTTTGTAAATATAAAATAAGTGTAGCTGGCAGGGGGCTTTTTGTCAATATGTGTACGAACCATGAACCCTTTGTCCTCCCGGGCATATTATATAAAAGAGCTTTATGAAAGGAGCTGAGTATATGAGTAGTTTTATTGATCGCTGCGGTAATTGTAGTTGTGAATCGTTTGTATTTAGTGGTTTTAGACGTTGCGTTCAGCCCTGCTTTATCTGCGTGCCTTTTTCCTGTTCTCAGAATTCCTGTCGTCCTTTCCGCTGTTCTGTATGCAGGGAGGATATGTGCTGCCGGACACATAGGAACCATTGCCATGAGCATGTGGACCATTGCCATGAGTATGAGCATAACTGCCATGAGCATGAGCATCAATGCGTTTGTGTAGATGTTGGCAACTCTACCGTCGCCGGCGAGCGGTTATGTATTACCAAGGAGCTTTGCACGCTTCTGCGGCTGCCTCCTTACCGCTGCATCAAAAGAATTTGTGTGGAGATCAAAGAAGTTTGCTGCAAACATAATTGTCTGCGTATTATTTTGAAAGTAAGGATCTTTTTTGTGGATAAATGCGGTGATGACAGGGAGTGTTCGCAGGTGGTAGGCAATACCTGCTGTGATATAGCCTGCTGCCATGAGCCTGAGGTGGAGTTGTGCGATGACCCGGAATATGAAATAAGCGGCTGCAGCCTGCGTTTGAAAATAAAAGTAAAGATCTGCTGCTGATACCGGAGTATCGATACGGATGTTTATAGCTGCTGTGCCTGAAAAATACCGGCCTCCCTTGGGAGGCCGGTATTTGCCGTATAGCCGTATATCTGAAACCTTTTTTCAGCTTAGGGTCGCATTTTTTTGGCGGCCCGGTTATCCAGAATTACGGAGGCTATGATACAGGTCAGCAGAATAGCCGCACCAATAAATTTGCGGGTGCCAAAACCTTCGTTAAGCATCAGATAGCCGAATAAAGAGCCCCAGATAGCCTCGCTCATCATTAAAATAGAGGTAGTCATCGGCGAGAGGATGCTCTGCACCCATGTTTGGATAAGGTAGCAGGCAATGGAGGGAAATACTGCGCAGTACGCCAGAGAACCTATTATGGAAGGGGTGAAACTGGCGGCAGTAGGGGGTGCCTCAAAAATAATCGCCAGTAAGGTATTTACCAAAGATACCATAAACAGTTGCAGCAGAGTCAGCAGGAACGGATCGTGCCTGCTGCTTAAAGAGCCCAGCATGGTCATATGAACAGCAAACAAAAATGCGCAGGCTATTGTCCAGATATCGCCGCTGGCTATAGTGAGCGTATCGCTCAGGGAGAAAACCGCCAGGCCGGCCAGGGTGGCTGCTGCTATCAGAAAATTGACGCCTCTGATTTTTTTACCGCTGCCCCATACCAAAAAGGGAACTATCACCACATAGGTAGCTGTGATAAAAGCATTGTTGGCTGTGCTGGTATACATCAGGCCTATGGTCTGGGTGGTATAGGCCAGCGCTACCGGCAGTCCCAGTAGTAAGCCGTCTTTCAGCAGGTTGCGGTTCAGTTTTTTCAGTCTGGGAAGGCAGATGACGAGCATGATCAGGGTCGCCGCCAGAAAGCGGATGCCCAGAAACCACAGGGGCGTAAAAGCCTGAAGGGATATTTTAAGGATGGGGAAAGAAGTGCCCCATATCATAGTAGCCAGCAGCAAGCAGCTTACTGCAGCGGCTCTTTTGCTTTTAGCGGATTTTATCATGGTTATATCCTGTTCTTTGGAGTAGTTGCCGATACGGAGATTTACAGCTTTAAATTACTTTTCAATGCATAATGGAACATTGTATCTTTTCCGTATTCTTTTGTCAACATCCAGCATATATATTGTATCATATGGTCAAATGTGGGTGAAAGCGATGATAAAAATATTGAAAATTTGCGGAACTTTTTTTGCCGTTTTATGCGGGGGCATTTTTGCCATTGTGGGTTTGGCCGGCAATATCCGGGTTGATATGGATCTGGAATGGCTAACAGATATTTGGCTGGTCATTACGGCGGCCGCCAGCGGTTTTATGACCGGCAAACAATATCCTTCCCGGTTCCCGTTGGCAGGATCTATCCTGGGTATGCTTTTGGCTATTGTGGCCAACTGCTGCTTTATGCTGCTTTTCCCCGGCCTTATGGCCTGGCCTCTGGCTTTGTTCCTGGCCGGCGCCGCCTTGCTTATATGTATTTTTTCCGCTTTTACAGGCGCCGTAGCGGTCAGGGTGGGGGAGATACGCCGGCGCAGGATGGCAGAAGAAGCCCAACAGCCGGGATGAATCCAATAAAAACTTGATACTGGCTTTAATAGATGTTATTATATAATTTAGTATAATTGAGCTTTAATAATCGGACAAGGAGAGTTATTTATGGACGAGCAGAGTAAAAGTACCCTTGCTACTACCTATGCACCCCAGGACGTGGAGCAGAAGTGGTATAAGTTTTGGTTGGAGAACGGGCTCTTCAGCAGCGAAATAAATAAAGATGGCAAGCCCTTTTGCATAGTTATGCCGCCCCCCAATGTTACCGGACAGCTGCATATGGGACATGCCCTGGATAATACTCTTCAGGATGTGCTGACCCGTTGGCGCAGAATGCAGGGACGCCGCACTCTCTGGCTGCCAGGTACCGACCATGCGGGCATTGCTACTCAGGCCAAGGTGGAGGAATCCCTGCGCCAGGAGGGCATCAGCAAATATGACCTGGGAAGGGAAGCTTTCGTTGATAAATGCTGGGAATGGAAGCATAAATATCATGACCGTATCGCTACCCAGCTGACCATGATGGGCAGCTCCTGCGATTGGGATAAAGAGCGCTTTACCATGGATGAGGGCTGCTCCAAGGCTGTGCGTGAGACCTTTGTCAACCTTTATAATAAGGGACTTATATATAGAGGCTCTTATATCGTAAACTGGTGCAGTCATTGTCAGACCACCATTTCCGATATCGAGGTAGAGCATACCGATCATGAGGGGCATCTGTGGCATCTGCGCTATCCCTATGCCGACGGCTCCGGCTATGTGGTGGTAGCCACTACCCGCCCGGAGACCATGCTGGGCGATACCGCAGTGGCAGTACATCCCGATGACGAGCGCTATAAGGATAAGGTGGGCAAGATGGTACGCCTGCCTATCGTGGATAAAGAGATCCCCATTATTGCCGATGAATACTGCGATATGGAGTTTGGTACCGGCGCGGTAAAGATCACCCCAGCTCATGATCCCAATGACTTTGAGATCGGTCTGCGTCATAATCTGGAACAGATCACCGTTATCGGCAAAGATGGCCGCATGAACGAAAACGCCGGCCGTTTCCAGGGGCAGACTATCGAAGAATGCCGTGAGAATATCGTGGAAGAATTCCGCCGTCTGGGCCTGCTGGACAAGATAACCGATCTGACCCATGCCGTAGGCGAGTGCTACCGCTGCCATACTGCGGTAGAGCCTTTGATCTCACCTCAGTGGTTCGTTAAAATGGAACCGCTGGCCAAGCCGGCAATAGAAGCTGTTATGTCCGGTAAGACCAGCTTTATTCCTTCCCGTTTTACCAATATCTATACCCACTGGATGGAAAATATCCGGGACTGGTGCATTTCCCGTCAGTTGTGGTGGGGACATCGTATACCGGTATGGTATTGCCAGGACTGCAACGAGGTCATCTGTCAGAAGGAGGACCCCACAGTCTGCCCCAAATGCGGCAGCACACATTTGCAGCAGGATCCGGATGTTCTTGATACCTGGTTCAGTTCTGCCCTGTGGCCTTTTTCCACTTTGGGCTGGCCGGAAAATACCCAGCTGCTGAAAGATTTTTATCCTACCAGCGTTCTGGTGACCGGTTATGATATCATCTTCTTCTGGGTATCCAGAATGATCTTCTCCGGCATGGAGCATATGGGCGAACATCCCTTTGACTATGTGTTTATCCACGGTATCGTCCGGGATGACCAGGGACGCAAGATGAGTAAATCCCTGGGCAACGGTATAGATCCGCTGGAGATAATCGATAAATACGGCGCAGACAGCCTGCGCTATACCCTTATTACCGGCAACAGCCCTGGTAATGATATGCGCTTTAAATGGGAGCGTCTGGACGGCGGCCGCAACTTTATTAACAAGATCTGGAACGCCGCCCGCTTTACCCTGATGAATCTGACTGACTATCAGCCCGGCCGGTATCCTCTGGAGCTGACCTTGGCTGATAAATGGATACTTTCCCGGGTCAAGGCTGTAGCCAAGCTGGCTGATGAGAACCTGGAAAAATTTGAGCTGGGCGAGGCGCTGCGGGCGATATATGATTTTGCCTGGGACGAGTTCTGCGACTGGTATGTGGAACTGGCCAAGCTGCGCCTTTATAAAGGTTCTGCTGTGGAGAAGCATACTGCTCAGACAGTTCTTTCCGATGTTTTGCGCACTGTTTTGGAGCTGCTCCACCCCTTTATCCCCTTTGTCACCGAGGAATTATGGCAGCAGCTTCCCCATGAGGGGATCAGCATTATGCTGGCCAAATACCCCAACGGCAAAGACGGTGAGAGCTATCCTGAAGAAGAAGCTCAGATGAATATGGTTATGGATATTATCCGCACTATCCGTAATATCCGGGCTGAAATGAAGGTTCCCATGGGCAAAAAGGCCGAGGTCATCATCGCCGCTGACCAGCAGCAGACTGCCCTTATCAAAGAAGCGGAAAGTTATATCCTGGCTTTGGCCCAGGCTTCCGCCATCACTTTCTCCGACAAGGGATTTACCCCGGATAAGGCTGCCAAAGGCCATGTAATGGGTGCAGATATCTTCCTGCCTCTGGCCGGGCTGATAGATCTGGATACGGAGATAGCCCGCATTAAAAAGGAGATAGCCGCTACCGAAGGCGAACTGAAACGGCTGGCCGGTAAGTTGGGTAATGAGAATTTTATTGCCAAAGCTCCGGCTGAAGTAGTGGAAAAAGAAAAAGCAAAGCAGGGTGTTTACGAGGAAAAACTGGAATCCCTGAAACAGCATCTGGCATTGCTCAGCTAGTAATAATGGGATAAGAAAAGCGGGACGGGCTACCCGTCCCGCTTCTTTTCTAAGGTGGCAAAATGGATTATCAGGAAGCTTTGACAAAATTGCATAGTCTGATGACTTTTGGTATTCATCCCGGATTAGAGCGTATCAGGGAGCTGGCCCGGCGGCTGGGCGATCCACAGCTGCGTTTGCCAAAAGTAATCCATGTGGCCGGTACAAATGGCAAGGGATCGGTCTGCGCCATGCTGGAGGCGATACTGCAGGCACAGGGTTTCAAAACAGGTCTTTTTACTTCGCCGCATCTTCATAGCCATACCGAGCGCTATCGGGTAAACGGGCAGCCTATGCCGGAAGCTGATTTTGCCGGGCTTTTTAGCCGGGTATACGCCGCAATAGAGGAGATGACCGCCGCAGGGCTGGCTTCTCCCACCGAATTTGAGACAGTTACAGCCCTGGCCTTGCTGTGGTTTGCCGAATCCGGGGTAGATGTGGCCATTCTGGAAGCAGGTATGGGCGGCAGGGATGACAGTACCAATATAGTGGACGCGCTAATAGCGGTCATTACCAATATCGGCATGGATCATATGGCTTATCTGGGTAATACCATCCCAGATATCGCCGAGAACAAGGCGGATATAATCAAACCCGGCGCCACAGCGATCACCGCAGCCGAAGGCGTTGCCCTGGATATTATCCGTGATACTGCCGGCAAAAGAGGGGCTGAATTGCTTGCTTTGGGACAGCAGATCATCTGTAATCCCCTTAGCCTTGAGGCGGGGAAAAGCTGTTTTGATCTGCATACGGCAAGCGGCGATTACCGTAAGCTGGTCATTCATCTTACCGGCCAGCATCAGTTGGCCAATGCGGCTTTGGCCGTACAGGGGGCGGAGCTGGCAGGAGCAGGGGAAAATGCTATCCGCAGAGGATTGCAGAAGGCAGTCTGGCCGGCTCGGCTGGAGATAATCAGCAAAGATCCTTTGATATTACTGGACGGCGCTCATAACTACCAGGGGATGCAAACGCTTTGCGCTGCTCTGGAGCGGTTCTGGGCAGATAAAAAGATAATTTGTGTTCTGGCCATGCTGGGTGATAAGGAAAAGGAGCAGTGCCTGGATCTGCTGCTGCCTTATACGGATAAGCTGATAATTACCCGCTCACCTTATCTTTCCCGCTCCGGTGACTGGCAATCGCTGGCTGATTACGCGGAAAGCAAGGGTGCGGCGGTTTGCCGGGCAGAGCAGGTCGGCGATGCTCTGAATCTGGCCTTATCCCAGCTGCCGGAAAACGGTTTGCTGCTGGTATGCGGTTCTCTTTATATGGTAGCCGAGGCCAGAACACTTTTATTGGGGGAGGAAAATACAGATGATATTTAATGGAAGAAAAGTCGTGCTGGCTTCTGCCAGTCCCCGCCGTCTGGCTATTCTGCGGCAGGTAGGGGTAGAGCCTGAAGTATGCGCTGTGGATATCGAAGAGATAAAAGAGCTGTCCGGCAATATAGATGAGGAGGCTATTACCGTCAGAAACGCGACCATGAAGGCACAGGCTGCCGCAGAAAAATATGATGATGCCCTGGTTATCGCAGCCGATACCATAGTGGTTCTGGAAGGACAGATCTTTGGTAAACCTGCCGATGAAGCGGAAGCCAAAGGTATGCTTTCACTGCTTTCCGGCAGAGTACATCAGGTTTATACCGGCATTTGCCTTATAGATACCAGCAGCGGCAGAAGTATCAGCGGCGCAGATATCTGCCAAGTAACTTTCAGCCGCTTGAGCAATCAAATCATTGATGAATATGTGGCTGACGGGGAACCCATGGATAAGGCGGGCGCCTACGCCATTCAGGGCAAAGGAGCGCTGCTGGTGGATAAGATCGACGGCGATTATTATACTGTGATGGGGCTTTCCCTTACTCTCCTGAGGCAGCTGGCAGGAGTCCTGGCCATGATGGGGTAGCTTTTATTTTCCGCTTTCGGCCGGCAGGAAATAGCTTTTTAAGAGCGAAAAGAAATATGATAATTTATGTTTTTGTATTATGAGGTGATTTTTAATGCGCAATTCCTGGCCGGCATCCATCAGTGATAAGCCTACCATGCTTTATGAAAAAAGCCTGCGTTCCGGGCAGAATATTGATTTTGACGGCAATGTGGTCATTCTTGGCGATGTTAATCCCGGCGCAGAAGTAGTGGCTACCGGGCATATCTTGGTTATGGGTTCCCTGCGGGGGCTGGTACATGCCGGTGCGGCAGGGGAGGAGGGAGCTACCGTAACAGCTCTCCATTTTGCCCCTACTCAGTTGCGTATAGCTTCTCATATTACCCGTCCTCCGGAAGACGGGGCGCCGGTGGATGATAAGCCTGCGGAAACTGCCAGGATCAAGGATGATGAAGTTGTGATAGAAAAGTATCAGGCTCCCAGATAAATACTGGCTGACTGATTGTAAAGGAGGAAATTATGGGAAGAGTTATCGTGGTTACATCCGGTAAGGGAGGCGTTGGTAAAACTACTACTACCGCCAATGTGGGTACCGGTCTGGCTATGATGGGCAGAAAAGTCGTATTGGTAGATACAGATATCGGTCTGCGTAATCTGGACGTGGTCATGGGTCTGGAAAACCGTATAGTTTATGATATAGTTGACGCCGTCAGGGGCAACTGCCGCCTGAAACAGGCGCTTATTAAAGATAAACGTCTGGAGAATCTTTATCTGCTGCCGGCCGCTCAGACCAAGGATAAAACTGCCGTCACCACGGATCAGATGGTGGAACTGTGCGAAAAGCTTAAAGAGGAGTTCGATTATGTGGTGATCGATTGCCCTGCCGGTATCGAACATGGCTTTAAAAACGCTATTGCCGGCGCAGAGCAGGCCATAGTAGTCACTACCCCCGAAGTATCCGCCGTACGTGATGCCGACCGTATCATAGGCCTGCTGGAGGCAGCGGGAATAACCGAGCCCAGCCTGCTGATAAACCGTATCCGCACCAATATGGTGAAAAGCGGGGATATGATGGATGTTAATGATATCCTGGAAATACTGGCTGTAAACCTTTTGGGGATCATTCCTGACGACGATCAGATAGTTATTTCCACCAACCGCGGCGAACCCACTGTACTGGATGATAATTCCCGTCCCGGACAGGCTTTCCGCAATATTGCCCGTCGTATTGAAGGCGAGGACGTGCCGCTGATGAGCCTTGAAGAAAAGCAGGGCTTTTTCGGTCGTCTCAAGCATATGTTCAAATCCTAGTAAGGAGGGATGATCATGGGAATCGTTTCTTTATTAGGTAAATTTTTCGGCCGCGATACCGAATCCGATGCTTCCAAATCTGTAGCCAAGCAGAGATTGCGCTTGGTTCTGGTGCATGACCGGCTGGATGTATCCGAGACTATTATGAACAGTCTGCGGGAAGATCTGATCGCCACTATCGGCAAATATATGGAGATCGACCGGGATACCCTGGAAGTATCCCTTTCCCGGGAGGATGACGGTGTTGCTTTGGTTGCCAATATTCCCGTACTCAATGTTAAACGGCAGCCGGATGCCATAAAGTCTGTTATTAATCCCAAGGCGGAATCCCATTAGACGTTTTTTGTTGGGCAGACCGGCGCTGTCTTATTAAAATGGCTAACCGGTAAACAACGCAATAAGCTGTGTTTTCAGCATTATCAAGAGCAGGACATATCCTGCTCTTTTTATGTATGGGCGGGTTTGATTATTGCTTTTGATTGTTATTGTGTTATAATAATATCATGCGAGATATAAGCTAATTTTGTCAAAATTGACGATTATTTGTGTAAGGAGGAAGCGTATCATGCGTAAGGCCGGGGGGGATCATGGTTTTTTCCTTTGCTTTTTGCTTAATTTTATTTTGCATTGGGAATGGGCGCTTCTTCTGGCTGTTGTAGTGGTGCTGCATTTTTGGTTGCATCTGCCGGCCTTTATCATCTGGATAGTGCTTGGTTTGTGGCTGCTCTTCACTCTGGTCATGACCATACTGGTAAGTTGGGGCAGTTCCTGCGGTTCTGAACCCACGCCCGAGCAGAAAAACCGCAACCCTTATTCTGTAAAATCCAGGCCTTACGAAACCGGCAATGATAATAATGACGGCGGGCAATAAAAGCACAGCGTTATGTTCTGCCAGATGCCGGCAGATATATAATATATTTGATTAGGCAGTTTGCTTATTAGATCAGCTGTAAATGAAAGGAGTTAGAATTTATGGGTCTTATCAAAGCTGCGCTAGGCGCAGCAGGCGGCGTTTTGGCCGATCAGTGGAAAGAATATTTTTATTGCGATTCTCTTGATGCGGATATTCTGGCGGTAAAGGGGCAAAAGCGTACCGGCGGACGTTCGTCAAATACCAAAGGCAGTGACAATATTATCAGTAACGGTTCTGTTATCGCCGTTGCCGACGGACAGTGCATGATAATAGTTGAGCAGGGCAAGGTAGTGGAAGTTGCCGCAGAGCCCGGCGAATTCGTTTTTGATTCTTCCACAGAGCCTTCTATTTTTGCCGGAAAACTGGGCGACAGCATCAAGGAAAGTTTTAAGACTGTTGGCAAACGTTTTACTTTTGGTGGCGAACCTCCTAAGGATCAGCGCGTTTACTACTTTAATACCAAAGAATTGGTGGGCAACAAATACGGTACCCCCAGCCCTGTTCCTTTCCGGGTCGTTGATAATAATGTGGGTCTGGATATGGATATAGCTATCCGTTGCTTTGGTGAATACAGCTATCATATTTGCGATCCGCTGCTGTTTTATACCAATATCTGCGGCAATGTGGAAGAGGCTTACAGCCGGGATAATATTGACGGGCAGCTGAAAACCGAACTGATGACCGCTCTGCAGCCTGCATTTGCCAAAATATCAGCGATGGGTATACGTTACAGCGCCCTGCCAGGACATACCATGGAGCTGGCGGACGCGCTTAACGAAGTTTTAAGTGCCAAGTGGCGTGAACTGCGCGGTCTGGAAATAGTCAGCTTCGGTGTATCCAGCGTCAAAGCGTCCGAAGAAGACGAGCAGATGATAAAGGAACTGCAGCGTAATGCCGCTTTCCGTAATCCCAATATGGCAGCAGCCCATCTGGTAGGGGCTCAGGCCGCCGCTATGCAGGCAGCCGCTGCCAATGAGGGCGGTACCGGTGCTATGGGCGCTTTTTTCGGTATGGGTATGGCCAATAATGCCGGTGGCATGAATGCCCAGCAGCTTTTCAATATGAATAATGGTTCCGCTCCTGCCGGCAATCAGTATCAGAGCGCTCCCAACGGCGGTTTCGGTGCTGCTCCCGGCGCACCCGGCGCTGCTCCTGCAGCCACTCCTGCCGCCGGTTGGGTCTGCCCCGGCTGCGGTAAGGCTGATAATACCGGCAAGTTTTGCGCTGATTGCGGCGCTGCCCGCCCTGTAGAGACCGAGGGATGGAAATGTGCCTGCGGTGCTGTGAATAAGGGTAAATTCTGCCCGGAATGCGGCGCTGCCAAACCTGCTGGGGTCCCTCAGTTTAAATGCGATAAATGCGGTTGGGAGCCTGAAGATCCCACCCATCCTCCCAAGTTTTGCCCGGAATGCGGCGATCCTTTTGATGGTGGAGATATTGTTAAATAAATATGCATTTACCAATAGTGAAAAGGGGAGGCTGGCCAATGCAGCCGCCCCTTTCATAGGTATTTTTCTTTTTTAACCTATTCTGGGATAAGAAGGGAGAGAAAGATGGCTACCCAGATCACTAACTATAAATGCCCTGCCTGTACCGGCCCTCTTCATTTTGTCGGCGAAAGCGGTCGGCTGGAATGCGATTATTGCGGCAGCACCTATGATATTGCCCAAATAGAAGCTATGTATGCCAAGGATGACGCTAAGGCCGAAGAGGCAATGGCCGCACAGGCAGAAAAGGATGGGGCTGCTTCTGCTGATGCTGCAGCAGAGGCCGGCTGGGATTATTCCTCAGTAGGTTCCGATTGGGGCGCGGATTCCCAGAGCATGATCGCATATAACTGCCCATCCTGCGGCGCGGAGCTTATATGTGAAGAAACCACCGCGGCGACCTGCTGCCCTTATTGCGGCAATCCCGCTATTGTACCTGGTAAGTTAGGGGGCAATGCTTTAAAGCCCGATTACATAATACCTTTCAAGCTGGATAAACAGGCTGCTATCGCTGCCTTGAAAAAGCATTACCAAGGGAAAAAACTGCTGCCGAAATCTTTTACCGAAAGTAATCATCTTGAGGAGATAAAGGCTATTTATGTGCCTTTTTGGCTGTTCGACGGCCAGGGTGACGGTGATATAAGTTATCATGCCACCCGTTCTTTTTCCGCACAGGAGGGAGATTATCTGGTAACTACCACAGAGCATTATAATGTAAGGCGTGTCGGCAATGTATCTTTTGAGCGTATCCCGGTGGATGCCTCCAGCAAAATGCCGGATGACTATATGGATTCCATAGAACCTTTTGATTACAGCGAGCTGCAGCCTTTTTCCACCGCATACCTGCCTGGTTTTTTGGCTGATAAATATGATGTTCTCGCAGAAGATTGCGCTGTCCGTGCCGATCAGCGGGCAACTCAGACCACTATCGATGCTCTTTCCGATACTGTAAGCGGCTATGAGAGCTGCACTCCCACCAGCTCTGAAATACAGCTTAGGAGAGGGCAGGTCAAATACGCACTGTGCCCTGTTTGGATGCTCAATACCAAGTGGAACGGCAAGGATTATATGTTCGCTATGAACGGCCAGACCGGCAAAATGGTGGGTGATCTGCCTGTTTCCAAAGGCAAGTTCTGGGGCTGGTTTGGCGGGGTCTGGGTTTTGTCTGCAGCCGTAATCGCTTTGATTATGCTGTTCCTGAATATGTAGGAGGTAGGATGATGAGAATAAAACAGATTTTACTCAGCATCCTGCTGGTGCTGATAATAATGCCGGCCGTGCCTGCTGCTGCCTTTTCCGATTACGGAAATATTTATGATGCCACGGATATGTTGGGCACGGATTATGTTAATTATGCTGCTGATGATCTTATACCCAGTTTTGTCGGCCGTTTTGGCTTTGATCTGAGGGTGGATATCGTTGATGATCTGGAAGCCTATGATATTCAGGAATACGCCCGGGTCTTCTATGATAAATACGGCTATGGCTATGGCGAAAATTATGACGGTATGCACCTTTTGATTTATGTGTCTCCTGATGAAAACGGGCTGGCAATTAATGATTATGCCTTTTATTACGGCGGCAGCGGTGTTGACCCCTTGTCGCTTTATACCGGGGAGGATCTGTTCGCCGGTATGCGTGCCTCGCTTACGGCAGAAGCCTGGTCCGGCGACCTGCAGGCCGATCAGGAAGCCTGCGATCTGGCCATTGATTATTTTATCTGCGGTGCGGAGCAGCTTCTGACTGCGGTTAGCTGGGAGCCTGCAGCTCCTGTTGAATCCTCTCCGGAAAATGGGGCTGATGGGGAGGGTGAAGCAGGGCTGTATCATATTACCGATGCCGCAGCTTTGTTAACCGGCGATGAAGCCAGTCAGCTGGAAGCCAAAGCCCAGGCCATCTCTGAGGAATATAAATGCAGCATTTACATTATTACCCTGGACGATTATGCTGCTATCGACCCCAGTGGGATTTTTGAAGCAGGACAGCAGATATATACTGATTATTCTCTGGGTTGGGGCAGCGATAAGGATGGCATAATGCTTATCCTCAGCATGGAAGATCGTGACTATTACCTTATAGCTCACGGCGCGCTGGCTAATGCCGCCTTTACAGATTACGGTAAAGAGGTGCTGGCTCAGGATTATTTCCTGGACGATTTTAGGGATGATAGCTGGTACAGCGGCTTTGATGACTATCTTAACGGCTGCGCTGCTTTTTTGAAAGACGCTGCTTCAGGGCATCCGGTGGATAATTATGGCGGCGGCAGCTCCAGTTCAGAAGATGATGATAATCCCCTTGGAACCGTTTTGCTCATCGTTGTTATTGCCACGATCATAGCGTTTGCTGTGTGCAGATCTCTTAGGAAAAAAATGAAATCCGTGGCGATAAAGACCAATGCCCAGGAATTTATTGCCCAAAACGGTGTGGATCTTACCGTTAAAGAGGATAACTTTTCGCATATTACGCAAACCAGAGTGCTGATAAAAACTGATGATAGCAGCAGCGGCGGGGGAACTACGGTTAATTCCGGCGGCTTTTCCGGCAGCGGCGGTAAATTCTAAAAACTATATCCTGTTTAGGTCAGAAAAAAGACCTGTTCTTCTTAATAGAGAACAGGTCTTTTGTTTTTGATCTTTTGCTAATCTTCTGGGTAGTGCCCAAAAGAAGCCAGCAGCCCGCCGTCAACATAAAGTATCTGCCCGTTGACGAAATCCGAGGCTGCGGAAGCCAGGAAGAGAGCCGGCCCTGTAATATCTTCCGGAACGCCCCAGCGTCCCGCAGGTGTTTTGCTTATCATCAGGCTGTCGAAAGGATTGCGCTTACCGTTTTCCAGTGGGCGGCGCAGTTCTTCGGTAAAAGGAGTGGCGATAAAACCCGGTCCTATGCCATTGCACTGAATATTATATTTGCCGTATTCGGTAGCTATATTGCGGGTAAGCATTTTCAGTCCGCCTTTTGCAGCAGTATAAGCTGCCACAGTATCCCGTCCCAGCTCGCTCAGAATGGAGCACATATTGATGATCTTGCCGCTGCGCTGGGCTATCATCCCCCGCAATACCGCCTTGGCTGTCATAAAGCAGGCTATCAGGTCAACATCAATCACCTGGCGAAAATCTGCGGCGCTCATTTCAGCCATGGGCACACGCTTGATGATGCCGGCATTATTTACCAGGATGTCCACCCGTCCCAAGCCGTTTTCGATATCCGATACCAGCCTTTGCACATCTTCCTCTTTGGAGGTATCGCCCAGAAATCCCCGTACTTTTACACCGGCTGCCTCATAGTCAGCAAGAGCCTGCGCCAGATGCCGCGCATCCCGGCAATTAAATGCCACCTTGGCTCCTGCCTTGGCCAACTGGACGGCTATGGCGAATCCCATTCCTGAAGAAGCTCCGGTTACCCAGGCTATTTTTCCTTTCAGAGAAAACTTATCATACCAATTACTTTCCATATTATCCTCCTTATCAAAGCTAAGTACCAGTGTAATAATAAAATGGAGCCGCTTTTGGAGGCTCCATTGTCCTATTTATCAAAAAGAGGGGTGCTGAAATAGCGCTCAGCCGTATCAGGAAGTATCGTTACAACAGTTTTGCCAGGTCCCAGTTTCTTGGCAAGCTGTATGGCTGCCGCAACATTGGTGCCGCTGGATATGCCGCACATCAGGCCTTCTTTTCTGGCCAGGGCCTTGGCGGTATCCAAAGCCTCTTCGTCTGTTACTATATAGACGTGATCATATATTTTGGTATTAAGATTATCAGGTATCAAGCCATCGCCTATACCCATCTGCAGGTGGGTGCCGATGGTGCCGCCAGCCAAAATAGCGGCATTTTGAGGTTCAACAGCCCAAATTTCAATATCAGGGTTAAGTACCTTAAGCACTTCGCCTATGCCTGAGATGGTACCGCCGGTGCCCACCCCTGAGCAGAAACCATGTATTGGGCCTGCTACCTGCTCCAATATTTCAAGGGCAGTATGATACTTATGTACTTCGGGGTTGGCTTTGTTGGAAAACTGTTGGGGAACATATACCCGGGGATCCCTAGATGCCATATCAAAGGCTGTTTCCATGCATTTTTGGATGCATTCTCCTATATTGCCGTCATCATGTATCAGAATAACCTCAGCTCCGTAATGCTGTACCAGCTTACGGCGTTCTTCACTTACCGAATCAGGCATGATGATACGGGTCTTATATCCCAGCACCGCACCTACCAGAGCCAGGCCTATGCCCTGATTGCCGCTGGTGGGTTCGACTATGATACTGTCCTTGCCGATAAGGCCGTCCCTTTCGGCAGCCTTTATCATATAATAGGCAGTTCTGGTCTTGACCGAGCCGCCTACATTCAAGCCCTCATATTTAACCAGTATTCTGGCGCTATCAGAACCTACCATTTTGTTGGAAAGCTGGATAACAGGGGTATTGCCCATGGCTTCTAAAACATTGGAATATATCATTATCAATGCACCTCTGCATAATTTAACTAACTTTTCTAATTTATCATATTGCAAAAAAAAGGTCAAGTATATCCGTTGTTGGCAGGTATGCAAAACAGACCGCCGGATATTTGTGGAAAAAGCCGCACGCCATAACGCGCCATAATACTATAACCTTATGATGTATTCTATGGCCGGGCTGGTAAACCGTGCCCGGCTACGGAAAATATTTTGTTTATTTGGGAATATTTTTGATTGTCTTTGCCAGTTCCGGATATTTAACAAGCAGCTTTTTTATCAGGGAGATGACGTCTGTAAAATACTTGTCCGCATCCTGCCGGCGTTTCAGACATATGCTTTCCGTTTGTGCCAGCAGCTGCTCGGATTTCTGGCGGGACTCTGCTATAAGCCTGCTGCAAATAATCCTTTGATGTTTTTCCAGCAGTTCAATACTATTTAAATAGTCTGCCGCAGCTTGGTGCGTTTCTCCCTTCACCCATTACTGGTAACGCAAGGGGGCGCTTTGGCAGGTTTTCGGGGAATTTCTCAAAAAGTTTTTTTCTTATCTCGCTGCTACGGCTAAAGCGGCCTACTGAACGGGCACAAAAAACCGCAGAAAACTTTCTGCGGTCGCGTATTGATGGTTTGAAAAAGACTGGTGGAAAGCTATCACCCATAAAGTAGTAATCTGCCATATGTAATGTGGTTCTTAGCCTACAGCTCAAGTCCTCCCGTTCATAGAAATGTTACACAAAACGGTTTGAAAATGCTTGCTTTTTTTCAATGCTGTATGGTAAACTAAATATGTAGCAAGAGAGGCACGAACACCGCGGTCTGCCGTTTTAAGCAAACAATACAAACGGTTTTTATGCCTTCCACAAGTGAAGTATTATTAGACCGCAACAGCTGTTGACGAAGGCTTGTTGCGG
>CAKQQU010000018.1 GCA_934271085.1 uncultured Bacillota bacterium
GCCGCAGTGTTCTCTATTCCCTTTCAGAGCTTCTACACTGCCGCTAAGGCCGCCATCAACGGTATTACCCAGGCCATGGCTTTGGAACTGGCGCCCTTTGGCATAAGCATAACCGCCCTAATGCCCGGAGACGTACATACCGGGTTTACCGATGCGAGGATCAAAAATAAAGAGGGCGGCCAGCTTTACAAAGGCGCTATCAACCGCTCGGTAGCTATCATGGAGCATGACGAAAAGGCAGGAATGCCTCCGCAAAAGCTGGCTCTTAGAATTTATGATCTGGCCAATAAAGAAAAAGTAAAGCCTTTTTACAGCTGCGGTTTTAAATATAAATTCTTCCTTTTTTTAGGTAAAATATTGCCCTGTTCCCTGGTGACCAGAATATTGGGCATGATGTATTGCCCCAAAAAATAAGGAGGCTCATATGAAAAAATATTTATTGCTGGCGCTTTGTTTATGTCTCTTCACATCTATACTGCTTACAGGCTGCGGCAAGGAAAGCAGCCTGGACGAAGAAGCACTGGCCGCAAAGGCAGAATCCTACAGCGAAGCTCTGGTAAAAGGTGATTATGGCTGTGTAACCGCCGATTTTGACGAAAACCTGGCAGCAGAACTAAACGAAGACAAGCTGGCGGAAGGATGGCAGCAACTGACTGCCGCTGTTGGCGATTATCAGGGACATTACAGTACTAATACAGAAAAACTGACTGACGGCAGCCTTTCTGTGGAAGTGATCAGCAGCTTTGAACTTGCCGCCGTATCCGTTACCTATACTTTTGACGCAGCCGGTAAACTCTCCGGTATCTGGAGCTCATATACGGATATTTCAGAAGATATTTCCGGCAATTATCAGGAAATATCCTTAAGCATAGGCGAATATGAACTGCCCGGGCTGCTGACCCTGCCGGAAGGCGCCGAAGCTCCGCCGGTAATACTGCTGGTAGCCGGCTCAGGCCCCAATGATATGGACGAGACCATCGCGGGCATAAATAAACCCTTTGCCGATCTGGCTCATGGGCTGGCCCAGCATGGCATAGCTACCCTGCGCTATGATAAGCGCTACTGCGCCCACCCCGAAGCCGCTTCCGCCGATAAGCTTTCCATTCAGTCGGAAGTACTGGATGATGTAAAGGCAGCATTGGAGATGCTGTCCGCAGATGACCGCATCGATAACCAGCGTATCTATGCGCTGGGTCACAGTTTAGGAGGCATGCTGGCTCCATGCATCGCTTCGGAAAACAGCCAGGTAAAAGGCATCATCATTATGGCAGGCACTCTTCGGGAGCTGGTAGAAGTAATGGTGGATCAGACAGCCGAGGCCATAGATCAGCAGGCAGACGGTCTTAGCCCGGAAGAGCTTGATGCAGCCATACAGCAGCTGGAGCAGCTGCAAAAGGATGCGGAAGCCATTATGGCTTTGGCAGGAGATGATGGGAACACTTATCAGGGTATCCCGGCTTCCTATTGGTACAGCCTTTCTCAGGCAGGAGGCAATCACTATCTGGATAAGCTTACCTGCCCCATGCTTATTCTCCAGGGGGATGCTGATTTTCAGATATACCCTGACCGGGACTATACCCTGTGGCAGGAAAAACTGGCGGGAAGGGATAATGTGACCTGCAAGCTCTATCCCGGCCTTAACCATCTTTTTATGACCAGCAGCGGAGTACGCAGCATTGCCGATTATTACAACCCCGGACATGTAGCTCAGGAGGTCATAGATGATATAGCCTCCTGGATAAAGGCCAACTAGCGGGAGGGCAATACATCCCACTCATCAGGCCGCCTCTGCGTTGCCCCGGTTATCTGTTCCCAAAGCAGGCATACAGCCGACAGTCATATGGCATTATCATACCAATACCGGTTCCTGCTAAGCTGCAGGGCAGTCTTGCCCTTAAATAAAAAATCTCCCTGAAATAATTTCAGGGAGATTTTATTTAATTCAACCTTTGTCTATGCGGAAAAACTTTTCTATACCACCACAGCCAGTTGTCCGATATCAGCGCCTGCCTGCCACAGGCGGCAATACAAGCGGGTACATGCTTTATAGCTGGCAAAGAGGGCTTTTGCCTGTTCCTCATCGCCATATACTTTCCATAATCCCATTAACTTGCAGCCTGCGGCCCGGTTATCTATAAAACCCTTAACATCTTCGGGAGGATAACTGAGGAAAAAACCTATCTCATGGGGGAACTCTCCATTATGCTGCAGGCGGCGGCATAACTGCACCACGCAGCGCCTGATATTGCCGCATTGATACCCCGCTGCAGAAAGCATCTCTTCTGCCAATTTTTCCTGCAGGTCCTGAGCCAGTTTCCGGGGACGGTAAAGATAAAGCAGCGCTTTGCCCTCCGCCAAACGCAGCGGCACCATACATAATCCTTTGGGAACAAGTTTCCGGTTTATACCCCGTATATCTGCCAACAGTTTTTCTCTGACATCATAGGTACAGGAAAACAGGCTGCCGGTCTTTATCCCGGCAAGTGTAGGCGCAGCCTGGCGTATCACCAGTTCTTCGGACATGGCGGCCTCCTCCAAAAGCCTTTTGTCATATTATCCGCCAAAATTGTCAGTTTATGCTGACCAAAAACTTACAGCTTCTTCTGATGACAGGCGCCATGCATGGCGCAATTAGCGCAGTTGCAGCCGCAGGAGGATATTCCCTGCTTTTTCCGGTGCCGCAAATTGATGATAATGGCAATAACAACAAGCAGCAAGACCCCGGATATGAGGATAGTGGCTAAATTATCAGCAAGCCAATGCAACATGTATATCACTCCCTTTTTATTTGGTACAGACAAGCAGCAAAAACTATTTTACTGCTGTAAGACGGGCAGCCTCTTTATAGGGACGGGCCAGTTGGTAGATGATAAACGCCAGTACCGCTATGGCGCAGATCAAGCCGATCACATTGATATTGCCGGTGAATACGCCGCCGAACTGATTTATCATCAAAGCTACCGCATAGGCGAACAGGCACTGATAACCGATAGCGAACCAGGTCCATCCGGCATTGTTCATTTCCCGCCGTATAGCGCCGATAGCCGCGAAGCAGGGAGCGCACAGCAGATTGAATACCAGGAAGGAATAACCCGTGATGCCGCTGAAGGCCGCGGCAATATTCTGATAGGTATTGCCCATACCGCCATAGAGTATACCCATGGTACCCACGATGTTTTCTTTAGCCACCAGGCCGGTAATGGAGGCAACCACCGCCTGCCAGTTGCCCCATCCCAGGGGAGCGAAGATCCAGGCCACAGCATTACCTATCTTAGCCAGGATAGAATACTGCAGCTCGTTCTCAGCCAGCATCCGGAAGCCGTCCTCAGCCCAGCCATAATAAGTAGTGAACCATACAAATATGGTAGAAAGCAGGATTATGGTACCGGCCTTTTTAATAAAGCTCCAGCCACGCTCCCACATGCTGCGCAGCACATTGCCAATGGTGGGCAGATGATAAGCTGGCAGTTCCATAACAAAGGGGGCCGGCTCCCCTGCAAATCTTCTGGTCTTTTTCAGCATTATGCCGGAGATGACTATAGCAGCCATACCAATAAAATAAGCCGAGGTAGCTACCAGTGCGGAACCGCCAAATATAGCGCCTGCTATCATGGCTATGAAAGGGATCTTGGCGCCGCAGGGTATAAAGGTAGTAGTCATAATCGTCATGCGGCGGTCGCGCTCGTTCTCTATGGTACGGGAAGCCATAATGCCGGGTATGCCGCAGCCGGTACCTATAAGCATGGGGATAAAGCTTTTGCCGGAAAGCCCGAACTTGCGGAAAAGACGGTCAAGCACAAAGGCGATGCGGGCCATATAGCCGCAGGATTCCAGAAAGGCCAGCAGCAGGAACAGCACCAGCATCTGTGGGACAAAGCCCAGCACTGCACCGACGCCGGCAACTATACCATCCAAAATAAGGCCGCTGAGCCACTGGGCAGCGCCGGCCTTTTCCAAACCGTTGCCTATCAGCACCGGTATACCGGGTACCCAAACGCCGTAATCTGCCGGATCGGGCTCATCAAAGCCATTGGCCGTAAAATAGCTTACAGCCTCCTTATAGGTTACGGGAACAGTGGTTTCTTTATCCGCCGACTCCGGAATGGCGTCATAATAGGCAGTCAGCTGGGTGACGGCAAGGGTCTCTTCATCCTCCGCCTCAACCACAGCAGTTTCCCCTGCAGGATGGAAAGCTTTCATAGCAGACAGCTTGGCAGCAGCATCAAAATCTTCCGCCCCGGTATCCAGGCCCACAAAAGCGTCAACAGCCTGAACAGCGGCGGTATATTCTTCGTTCACTTCTTCATAGGCCGCAGAACCAATGCCAAAAAGATGCCAGCCTTCCCCGAACAATCCATCGTTTGCCCAGTCTGTAGCAGCAGTTCCCACAGTTACCATGGATATATAATAGACCAGAAACATGACGGCAGCAAAGATCGGCAGCCCCAGCCAACGGTTGGTGACTATACGGTCTATCTTATCCGAAGTGGTCTTTTTGCCGGTGCTTTTCTTTTTATAGCAGCTCTTGATGACCTGGGCTATATAAATATACCGCTCATTGGTTATTATGGATTCAGCATCGTCATCCAGCTCATTTTCGGCAGCCCTGATATCCTCTTCCACATGGCACATCACCTCCGCAGGGATATTCATCTGCTCCAAGATTTTATTGTCCCGCTCGAATATCTTAATCGCGTACCAGCGCTGCTGACGCTCAGGCATATCATGGACCACTGCTTCCTCTATATGAGCCAGGGCATGCTCTACCGGACCGGAAAAATTATGCATAGGCACAGTATGAGGGGTATGGGCAGCCTCTATGGCGGCCTCGGCAGCCTCCATTAACCCCTCCCCCCTGAGGGCTGATATTTCAACTATCCTGCAGCCCAGCTGGCGGGAAAGCTCTTTAATATCTATCTTATCGCCGTTTTTGCGGACAATATCCATCATATTGATGGCAACGACAACCGGTATGCCCAGCTCGATAAGCTGTGTTGTCAGGTAAAGGTTACGCTCCAGATTGGTTCCGTCCACGATATCAAGGATAACATCAGGACGCTCACCTATCAGATAGTTGCGGGAAACCACTTCCTCCGGAGTATAAGGAGAAAGTGAATAAATGCCGGGCAGATCCATAATGACTACATCATCGTGCTTTTTCAGTTTTCCCTCTTTTTTTTCTACGGTAACTCCCGGCCAGTTGCCTACAAACTGATTGGAACCGGTCAAAGCATTGAACAGAGTGGTTTTTCCGCTGTTTGGATTCCCGGCCAGGGCAATTCTAATTTGCTTTTCCATAATCGCGCTCCTTTAGTTAAATATATCTAACCAAAAACCAAAAAAATTATTCCACCTGGATCATTTCCGCATCAGCCTTGCGCAGGCTAAGCTCGTAGCCGCGAACAGTGATCTCCATCGGATCTCCCAAAGGAGCCACTTTCCGTATATATACTTCTACGCCCCTGGTTATGCCCATATCCATTATCCTTCTTTTTACCGGCCCTTCTCCGTTGATACGGATAACTTTTACAGTTTCGCCGATCCTGACATCCCGTAATGTTCTCATTTTTAATCTCCTCCTTATTATCTTCAAACCATGATCTTTCCAGCCATTTCCTTACTGACTGCCACCCGGGATTCCTTGATCCTGGCGATAATATTTCCCCCGATGTCAGAAACAACAGTGACACTTCCGCCGGGCACAAACCCCATATCAGCCAAATGCTTTTTTGTCTCCGGGTTCCCCCCAACCTTAAGGATAATATTTTCTTCCCCCACAGCGGCAAGATTAAGCGGTATCATAATATATACCTCCATAAACACATAAACAGAAAACAAAACCAATGAGTTAAATATCTCTAACCAAATGCTAGTTTAATACCTCTAACTCATTTTGTCAATATTTTTTTTATTTTCTTTTTAGCTGCAGCGGCCCGGCACACTGTTTCATAAGAATCATGCCCAAACCTCCGCCTGTCTTTTTGGGGATATATTTATAAATTCCGTTAGCTATCCCAGCTATATGTTTGTCTATGAACCAGCCCCACCATAAATATATCACAATCATCCCGAAAGCCGGTTGGCGGAGGATCCCGCAGACCTTTCCAGATATCAAAAAAATAACGTGCTTAAATATGTCCGTAAAAATAAAGCCACGGGAAACCAGACTATTATGACTGCAACTACTAAAAAATCCCTCCCTGTTTTCCGACCAGAAAACAGAGAGGGATTTTTATACATGAACTACCGGCCAACAAGTATATGCTCATACTATTTGGCTTTATCCCGCAGATCACGGCTGTAATTGCCTATTACCAGATCCGGCAATTCTTCCATGATCAATCCCAGCATATGCCGTATACCCAAAGGTTTTTTACCAACGATAAAACCGCTCATCAAACGGGGATCGCAGTTTAGATTGCGCAGCTGCACCTGAGTGATCTGATAACGCTTTAACAAATCTATAAGAGCAGCTACCTGATCTTCATCATCAGTAAAACCGGGATAGGCCAGCAGATTGATGGCCACCTGCCGGTGGTATTGACGGATCAGCTCCAGGGAAGCGCAAACATCGGCAAAAGTATAATCCTTTGGCCTATGATAAGCCTCATAATCCGCAGCAACAGGCGAAAACAGGGAAACCCGGAAGCTATCCATTCCTGCCTCCAGCAGAGCGGCGATAGCTTTGGTATTACCGGCATTGGTATTGATATTGATCACGCCCCTGTCCGTGGCGGCGCGCATCAGGCGGATGGCCTGGCATATCTGGGGATATGCCAAAGAAGGCTCGCCCTCGCAGCCCTGGCCAAAGCTGACCATAGGACAGGAGGCCTGCTGCAAATGTGCTATGCCTACCTGAGCTATTTCCTCAGCCTGGGGGCAAAAGCAAATACGCTGCTGAGGGGAACCAGGCCCGCCGCATTCCTGCTGTGAAAGGCAGGCCAGACAAGCCGCATTGCAAGCCGGGGATACCGGCAGCCCCCCTTCCCAGCGGCGGTACATAATATTCTGGGCAGTAAAGCAGCCGTATTCCAAAGAGCAGCGGGACAACTGTTGAATAACCCTGTTGCCGGGAAATTCCGCCTGGCGTTTACGCACCAGTTTCTCCAGCTCCGACGTATTGAAATGCCGGGGATGCCAACGCTTATGTTCATCTGTAGGCATGGCGGCTACCACCAGCTTGCCTTTTTCCAGCCCTACCGCAGTATAACCCAGAATGGGCAAAGGATCCCCTTCCGGTTCACAGGCAGGCAGCAGCAGCCTGGTAAAACCCTGGGGCAAAAGCGCCGCCACCGCATAAACTGGTTCCGATCTTTTTTTATAGGGGTTTTCATCCAGTTCCAGGAACTCACCGGTCTCTTTATCAAAGCCTACCGGCGCAGTGCAGGGCATCAGCGTAAGAGTAGCTCCCTCAGGCAGAGGTATCAGATCAGCTTTATTAGGCACCAGCACTTTTTCGCCGGACATGGCCGCCATAGTCAGCGGGGGAAAATCAAACCACTGCCCGTCCGGCCGGGCAAAAATCAAAGAGGCCATAGCAAAACTCCTTGCCGAAAATCTTTTATCTGCCCTGTTTAAGCAAATCTTCCTTTGTCTGCCACAGCTTCTGGGAAAGATCCACATAATAAGCATGAGGGTTTTCGAAACGCTTGGCCTCATCCCACAGGGTATCCAACTGAGCGGCGCAGTAATCCTTGATCTGTTTTAGGCTGGGCAGCTCATAAACCAACTGGCCATTGCGGAATATCTGCTGCTGCAGAGGACGGATATAAAACTCATCCACTGTCTTACGCTTCCAGGTAGTCTCCGGATCAAAAAGCTCAAGAGGTTTATTCTCATCTATCTGCTCATCCCAGATGCAGATCTGATCGGCCACCGCCTTACCTGTAGCTTTTTCATATATACGATAGACCTTTTTGAAATGAGGATTGGTTATCTTGGCAGAGTTCTCGGATATTTTTATCTTGGGAACGATGTTTCCATTATCATCTTCTATTGCCACCAGTTTATAAACACAGCCGAATACAGGCTCGGAACTGCTGGTTATCAATTTTTCACCCACACCAAAAGTATCCAGCTTGGCACCCTGCAGCAGCAGGTCGCGGATAAGATGCTCATCTAGGGCATTGGAAGCGGTGATCTTGCAGTTAGGCAATCCGGCTTCATCCAACATCTTCCTAGCCTGCCGGGAAAGGAAGGCCAGATCGCCGGAATCCAGGCGGATCGCGCAATCTGTTATGCCCTGTGGCAGCAAAACCTCTTTAAAGGCACGAATAGCATTGGGAACGCCGCTTTTCAGCGTATTGTATGTATCCACCAGTAAAGTGGCATTGGTGGGATACAGCTGGCAATAAGTTTTAAAAGCCTCGTATTCGCTGTCAAACATCATGACCCAGCTATGGGCCATAGTGCCGCCGGCAGGAACTCCGTAAAGCGCATCAGTAAGAGTGCAGGCAGTACCTGCGCAACCGCCGATATAAGCAGCTCTGGCTCCTATAACAGCAGCATCCGCCCCTTGGGCACGGCGAGAACCAAATTCCAGTACAGCCCGCCCATCGGCAGCCCGGACTATACGGTTAGCCTTGGTAGCTATCAAAGACTGATGATTAAAAGTCAGCAGGGCAAAAGTCTCGATAAGCTGGGCCTGCAGAGCTGAAGCACGCACTGTTACCAAAGGTTCATTAGGAAATACCGGGGTACCCTCAGGGATCGCCCAAATATCACCGGTAAAACGGAAGTTACGCATATATTTCAGGAATTCTTCGCTGAAAATCCCTTTGGAACGCAAAAATTCGATATCATCATCGTCAAAATGCAGATCCCTGATATACTCTATGAACTGCTCCAAACCGGCAAAAATAGCATAACCGCCGTCATCCGGCACCTTGCGGAAAAAGATATCAAAATAGGTTATCTTATCCTGGGCCCCGATCTGAAAATAGCCGTTGGCCATAGTCAGTTCATAAAAGTCACATAACAGCGAATAATGGTTCTTGTTCATTTTTCCTCCGTTTTGTATATCTGCTCCGGAGACCTTGGCTGGCCTATCCGGGATATACACAATTCATAGTAGTATTTAATAATAGTCTTACGGGTGATAATACCGATAAATATGCCTCGGTCGTCTTCCACCGGCACAAAATTCTGATCCAAAGAAAGATATACCACATCTTCTATCTGTGTGGATATAGGAAGGGCCCGATTATCAATATGCCGCGGTATATCAGCTACTTTTGTATGGGCGGCAGCTTTTATATCCAAAGCAAAATCGTTTTTGATAGTCCAAAGGAGATCGCCCTCGGTCAGAGTCCCTACATAATGCCCCGCACGGTCTATTACAGGAATAGCCGTATAACTGTGGTATTCCATTTTTTCCAGAGCCTGCCGCAGATTCTGGTCGTCATAAAGATATGCCAGATCTGCCTTGGGGGTAAGCAAAAAAGCCAGATTGATAATTCAGCCCTCCTCTCGGATATACAGGCAGCTACTCGTCCAGCTCCAATACAGCCATGAAAGCTTCCTGGGGGATCTCAACGCTGCCCACCTGCTTCATGCGCTTTTTACCTTCCTTCTGTTTTTCCAGCAGCTTGCGCTTACGGCTGATATCGCCGCCATAGCATTTAGCGATAACATCCTTGCGTAAAGCGGCAATATTTTCACGGGCAATGACCTTATTGCCCACAGCCGCCTGTACCGGCACTTCAAACAACTGGCGGGGTATCAGGCCCCGCAGTTTATGTACCAAAGCCCTGCCCCGATAATATGCCTTATCTTTGTGAACTATGCAGGAAAGCGCGTCCACAACTCCATCGTTTACCAATATATCCAGCTTGACCAGATCCGACTTTTTATAACCGGCCAACTCATAATCCAGGGAAGCATAGCCCCGGGTGCGGGATTTAAGCTGATCGAAGAAATCATAGATGATCTCGGCCAGAGGCAGATCATAGGTCATCATCACTCTGGTGGGGGTGATGTATTCCATATTGATAAAATTGCCCCTTCGTTCTCTGGTCAGCTCCATGATCGCCCCGATAAACTCCGATGGACACATGATAGTGGCTTTTACATAAGGCTCTTCTATATAAAGCAACTCATTGGCAGGCGGCAGGTTAACAGGATTATCCACATAAATAACCTGGCCGTTGGTACGGGTAGCCCGATAGTTAACGGATGGAGCAGTGATAAGCAATTCCAGGCCGTACTCTCTCTCCAGACGCTCTTTTACTATCTCCATATGCAGCAGTCCCAAAAAGCCGCAGCGGAAACCAAAACCCAAAGCTGCGGAAGTTTCCGGATCGAATGCCAGTGCCGCGTCATTAAGCTGCAGCTTCTCCAAAGCGTCCTTCAGATCATTATAAGCATTGTTCTCCACCGGGTAAAGGCCGCAATATACCATGGAGGTAGCTGGACGGTAGCCGGGCAAAGGCATATCCGCGGGGTGGGCGGCATCGGTAACCGTATCGCCCACCTGGGTATCGCGCACATTTTTGATGGCAGCGGCAAACCAGCCTACCTCTCCGGCCTGCAGCTTATCCACCTGCTTTACCGCCGGGGTATAAACGCCGGTCTCCGTAACTTCCATCTCTTTGCCGGAGCCAAAAGTCCGCACCCTCATACCCTTGGATATTTCGCCGTCAACCACCCGGATGCAGGGAATGACCCCCCGATAGTTGTCAAAATGGGAATCAAAGATCAGGGCTGTCAAAGGATCTTCTCTTTTTCCTTTTGGCGGCGGTACTAAAGTTACGATGGATTCCAATATTTCTTTGGTGCCTACCCCTGTTTTTGCGGAAGCCATGATAGCGCCGGAGCAATCCAACCCTATGACCTCTTCTATCTCCTTGCAAACTCCTTCAGGGTCAGCTCCGGGCAGATCTATTTTATTGATGACAGGAATGATTTCCAGATCATGCTCCAAAGCCAGATAAACATTGGCCAAGGTCTGGGCCTCAATACCCTGGGCAGCGTCCACAACCAGCAAAGCGCCTTCGCAGGCGGCCAAAGACCGGGAAACCTCGTAATTGAAATCAACATGGCCCGGGGTATCGATCAGATTAAGCTGATAGGTCTGGCCATCATCAGCCTTATAATGGATACGGACGGCTTTAAGCTTGATAGTAATGCCCCGCTCCTGTTCCAGTTCCATTGAATCCAGCAACTGCTTGCTCATATCCCTGCTGGCTACCGCACCGGTATATTCCAGCAGCCGGTCTGCCAAAGTGCTTTTGCCGTGATCGATATGGGCTATAATGCAAAAATTGCGGATAAGATCTTGCTGTTTCATATAATACCTCGTATAAATAACAATTACTCTGCCGCCTTTTTCCCGCGATGCAGCTTACGCATAACAGCATTACGAACGGTGGTAAATTCTTCCATTTTCATGCAGCCGGTGATAACTATATAAACGGCTACTCCTACCACAACGCTGACGCCCACCTGCATCAACTGGGCAATTTTACTTTCCACACCCAAAAGCGCGTCGGAAAGGGCAACCGTACCCCATACTGCCAAAGCCATGGCAGCGCAGGCTATAAGGATCTGGACCATGGAACGGGTCAAGCATCTCATGCCCATGGGGCCGATTTTGCGGCGGAGGAAGAACAGCAGCAGCAAGCATTGGCTGATGCCGGCCAAAGAATAAGCCAGCGCCAGACCGCAGTGGCCCATGGGACCAACCAAAGCCAGGGAAAAGACTACATTTATAAGAATAGCGGCAATACTTATCAGCAGGGGGGTCAAAGTGTTCTGGATGGCATAAAAACCCCGCAGCACAATAAGGATAGCGCCGTAAGCCGCTAACCCGATGCAGTAGAATAATAAAGCCTGACCGGTAACAGTAGTATCATAAGCGGTAAATTCACCGGAAAACTCATACAAAAGGCGGATAATGGGTTCGCGCAGCATTATCATGCCTACGGCAGATGGTATTGTTACATAAAGGCTGGTACGCAAACCGGTAGACATGCTCTTTTTCAGCTCCGGATAATCGCCGGACGCAGCCTGGGCAGTCATGGTGGGGAAAATAGCTATGGCTATGGAAGCTGCAAAAACGCCTATAGGCAGCTGCATAAAGCGGTTTGCCGTTTTAAGGGCAGTAAGCAGGCCCCCATCCAATCCGGTAGCCAGGTACTGGGTCACCAGGGCATTGATCTGGGATACGGAAAGGCCGATCAATACCGGGATGATCAGCTTTACCATTTTACGGAAGCCTTCGTCATGGATATCCAAAGAGGGATGATATTGGCAGCCCACCTTCTTCAGTGTGGGTATCTGCACTGCCAAAGTCATAAAAGCGCCTACTACCACGCCTACGGAAAATCCTGCGACTCCATAGCCCGGGAAAGCTGCTTCGATAGGTTTGAGCAGAAGCACGCCGCCAACAATAATAAAAATATTATAAAGGAGCACGCCAATAGCCGGCCAGGTAAAATGCTGGAAAGACTGCAATACGCCGGTAGCTATGGCCGAAAGAGCCATAAAAAGAGCCTGTATAAGGGTAATGCGAGCCAGCGCCACAGGCAGCCACATCTGCTCTGCCGTATACTGGGTAAGCACGCCCATTAAAGGCTGGGTAAAAATATATCCCAGCACCAGCAGGACGGCCATCAACAACAAAACCCAACTGGTAAAAACGGAACAGGTTTTCCAGGCCTGCTCTTTTTGATCTTTAGCCAGATAAGCGGAAAAAACAGGTATAAAAGCAGCGGTGATAGCGCCGCCTATCAGTATATTGTAAATAAAATCGGGAATAGAAAAAGCTGCATAAAAAGCATCTGTAGTAAAATTCTGACCAAAAATATTCAGCAGCACCACATCCCGGGCATATCCCAGAATGCGGGAAAGTATCTGTATTATCATTAAAAGGCCCGCAGCCCGCACCACGAAACCTTTTTCCATTTGCGTCAAAAGATCCACTCCCTTGCTCAGCCCTGCAAATTCAAAGTATATTATATCACATTGTTATTGCTGTTGCTATATAGTTTTACCTTAAGGTATAAACAGATACACATTTAATAAAAGCATATCCCGTTTTGCCGCCGCCAAAACATTGCCGCCGCCAGATAACTTGTCCCGGCCGCGGCAAAAAACCGCCCCTGCCAGGCTGTAATCCTTTTGCCTTTATTTTATATAAACAATATGTGGATCATATGCCCATTCTGGGGATTTAATGCATTTCCCCCTATTCGGCCTTTTGCTCACGCAAAACAGCGGCGATATTCTTACCCAAATAGGCAGCGCTGTTTTCCGCCTCGGCCTGAGTGTTCTCGCTTGAACCTATCTCAACCAGAATAGCCTGCCTGCCCATATGCTGATTATAACGGCCGCTGTATATCCGCGCCTGACGCATCAGATCGGGCTTGTCAGCATTTATCCTATTTTCCAAAGCATAGGCAAAATCCCTATTGGCCTGCCAGTCAGGATGAGGAAGATTGTCATTGCTGCCTATTATCAGCATCATCCGGGCATAATCTCCGCTGCTGTCGCTGAAATGAGTATTCAGCCCCTCTACCGGCGAATCCCGATGCACATCTACAAACAGCTCTATATCCGGATGCTCTTTCTTGACCTGCTCCAGGGCGTTCAAAGAATTGCCGTAGGCATTGTTCCAATCCGGCGCATCAAAAACCTGCTCCAGCAGTATGCAGCCAATGCCCTCCTCTTCCAGGGAATTTGCCAGAGATTTAGCCGCAGCCAATACTCCCCCTGCCGTACCGTTTAGCCGTTTCTGACCGCTGTACTCTTCAGAGGTATGGGTGCAATAAATAACCGCCTGGGGCTGATTCTGGGCAGGCGCAGGCTCGGCCTCCTCCTTAGCAGACGGCAAAATCAGCAGGCTTTCACTATTCTGCTGCGACGCCGTCACATCCTGAGAAAAATCCCAAGCAGACGCGGAAACCACACTCAAAGGCCGGGCAGCATCCACGCTGTCCGCCCCCCAAAGGAATCCCAGCAAAAACATGGTATACAGGAAAAGCACAGTCCAAACCCTGCGCCTGCCCAGATCAAGACGGATACGGCCCATAGTTACCTCCATCTAAATCTATGCCGGGAAGGCGAAGCTTATGAGCTGGCTAAAAACTCCCCGGACACAAATTTCTGCGGAGAATAGCAAAACCGTATTAACGCAGCTCCCCATAAAGCAGAGGCCAAAACTAAAAGATATTAGCCGCATCCAAAAAAGGAAAGGCCGAAAGCCAGCAAACCATGACGCCGCCGGCTGTGGGCATATAACTTATTTACCATTTTTCTGATATACTTTAGTAAAAATGGGTTGAATAAGAATTTGCGGAGAAAAAGATGCCAATAACAGAAAAAATTTATTCTGCGCCATCGGGGAATATCCATTATTGGCTCAGGCTTAAAGATAACAGCGGTTTTACATTAGTGTTTCTGCCGGGGCTAACTGCCGATCATCGGCTTTTTGATAAACAAATAGAGTATTTCGGTGATAAATATACCACTTTGGTATGGGATGCACCCGGCCATGCAAGCTCCTGGCCGTTTCAATTTGATTTTACCCTTATGGATAAGGCCAGGTGGCTTAATGACATTCTTGAAAAAGAATCCATCAAATCCCCGGTTATAATAGGGCAGTCTATGGGCGGGTATGTAGGCCAGGCATTCATGCAGCAGTTTCCGGGAAAGCTGAAGGGTTTTATTTCCATAGATTCGGCGCCTTTGCAAAGAAATTATATTACCGGAGCAGAAATTTGGCTGCTGAAACACATGGAACCAATCTATCGCCGGTATCCGTGGAAAGCCCTGCTGAGCTCCGGCTCAAAAGGATGCGCGGTTTCGGCATACGGCAGAGAGTTGATGCGCGGGATCATGGAGACCTATAACGGAGATCAGGATCGTTATGCAAAATTAGCCGGCCATGGCTTCAAAATTTTGGCGGAAGCAATGGAGGCCGACCTGCCATATGAAATAGATTGCCCTGCTCTGCTCATCTGCGGCGAAAAAGACCGTGCCGGTTCCACGAAACGCTACAATAAAGCATGGCATAAAATTTCCGGCATTCCTCTGGAATGGATAAAAGATGCCGGGCATAATGCCAATACCGATCAGCCTGAGCAGGTGAACATATTGATCCAGCAGTTTGTGCGAACATTGGGAATTTAATAAATTTCGGCAAATCAAAAAGCATCCGCATAGTCTCTCCCTGCGGATGCTTAACTTTTTGGCCATCCCGGGAATCCCGGGTTTATTTATACTGCGGATGGAAAAATGACGGTTTAGCTGCGCAGATCAGCACGTATCCTGTCTATGTTCAGCAGCAGGTCCAGGCCTTCGGCCGCAGAACAGACCAGTAAATCAGCATGGGCCAGCAGACCGGCATACATGCCTTCGCCTTCCAGCACAGCTATAGCCAGATCAGCCGCATCGAACATCTGGCAATCATTATAACCATTGCCCAGGCAGACTACGCCGGGCCCCAAAGACTGCACTATTTCCAGCTTGCAGCCGGCAGCATCCGGCCGGGGAAAAGTACGCACCTCCACCGGCAGCTCTTCACAATGCTGAGCTACCGTACCATAGGTATCCGCAGTCAGCACACATATATCCAGATGGGTGCTGAGTTTTTCCAGACGGCTGCCAAGTCCCGGCAGCAGCTTGCCGTCCACGGCAATAGTGCCGTTATAGTCAAGCACCAGATGGTGCAGCTCCAGAATATCTCTGCCGGGTATATCAATGCGAATCATAAGTTCTCCTTATTCTAACCGTAAATTCCTTCCAAAAAGGCTTTGGTTTCAGCTTGCTGGGGATGATCGAAAAAGTCATCCCGGGGGGCGTATTCTATAAGCCTGCCGTTATAGATAAAGGCTATCTGATCCGCCAGCCGCCGGGCCTGAGCCAGATTGTGGGTCACTGTTACTATAGTAAACTCTTTTTTCAGGTCAAGCAACATTTTTTCGATGGCGGCTGTGCTTTTTACATCCAGGGCAGAGCAAGGCTCATCCAGCAGCAAAATATCGGGATCAACGGTAAGAGCCCTGGCTATGCACAGACGCTGCTGCTGGCCGCCGGAAAGCTTTTCCGCATTCTTATTCAGTTCATCCTTGACTTCGTCATAAAGACCGGCCATTTCCAGCTTTTCTTTTACCAGACGTGCCAGTTCCTCTTTCTTATGTATACCATAATAACGCAAGGCATATGTCATATTTTTATAAATGGAAAAAGGAAAAGGAGCGGGGGTCTGGAACACCAGCCCGATCCTGCGCCGCAGCTCTTCCTTATCCATACGGCGGATATCCTGTCCGTTAAGACAGATATCGCCGCTTACCGTTGCCCCGGGCATCTCTTCCAAAGTACGGTTGATACAGGCAAGCAAAGTTGATTTGCCGCAGCCGGAAGGGCCAATAACAGCGGTTATCTGCCTGGGAGCAATATCCATATTGATATTATGCAAAACCTGGTTTCCATCATAAGCAGCGCTGAGATTGCGCAAAGTCAGGATCTTTTCCATTTACCTTTTCTCCTTCTGGCATAAAGGGTAGCGATAGTATTGCTAAGCAGGACAATGACCATCAGCACAAAGGCTGTTCCGTAGGCTTGCGGCATGGATGTTCCCTGGGCCAGCAGCAAATAAAGATGCAGGGGCAAAGCCATGGCCGGAGAGGTCACAGATGTGGGCGCTGAGGCAAAGGCTACTCCCCCGGTGAATATCAGCGGAGCGGTAGCGCCCATGGCAAAGCAGGCCCCCAAAATAATGCCGCTGACCAGCTCGCCTCTTACGGCAGGCATGACAATATGAGAGATAGTATAGGCCCGGGAGCAGCCCAGGGCATAGGAAGCCCGTACCAGATCAGGCGGCAATTCCCGCATTGCTTTTTCGGCCCGCACCTGGATAAAGGGCAGTATCATAATAGCCAGAGCCACGCCGCCCGCTAAAATGCAGCGGTTCCAGCCCAGAGTACGCACCAGCAGGCTGTAAGAAAACAGACCTAATACAATAGAGGGGATACCGGCTATGCTCTGTACTACACTATGGATAAAATTGACCAGCTTTTTATTGCGGCAATAGAACACCGTATATAATGCAGTAGCTATGGCAGGCACGCCGCCCAGTATAACTGCTACTGCCGTAAACCAGATGCTTCCGGCAATAGCAGGCCAGATGCCGCCTTCGCTGCCCAGGACCGCACCGCTGGGTGATTGCGAAACGAAATCCCAGCTTATTACGGAAGATCCCCGATAGAAAATATAGGCAAACAGGAATGCAATCACCGCGCCTACCAGAAAGATGCTCAGATAGGCCCATATTTTGGTCAGTTTGGCTAAAAACTTCATTATGGCCTCCTATCTCAACAGCCGCTTGCGCAGGCGGCCTATACCGAAATTGATAATAAACAGCAGCAGCATCAGCACCAGGCCGGCTGCATACAGCGCGTGATAATGAGGGCTGCCGGCTACTGCCGTTCCCATCTCCAAAGCAATAAGGGAGGCTATGGATTCCGCCTTGCCCAGCAGGCTGGGGAAAAGATTGGCGTTACCCATGACCATCATCACCGCCATAGTCTCGCCCATGGCCCGACCAATAGCCAGAATCATGCTCAACAAAATGCTGCGGACGGAAAGGGGCAGTATCACATGAGCCACAGTATACCATTTGTCTATACCCAAGGCCTGGGATACAGGCAAATAGCGGCGGGAAAGCTTTAGCATGGTATCGCTGATAGAGGATACCAGAAAGGGCAGTATCATCACTGCCAACAGGATACCTGCAGTCAGCACCGAGGTGCCTGAGGGATGTCCTGCCCGGATAAAGGCCTTGACCAGGATCACCAGACCGATAAAGCCATATATCACCGAGGGTATGCCCGCCAAAAGGTCAATAAAAGGATAAAGCAGGCTGCGGGCCCGCTCAGAGGCCACGCAGGAAAGATAGATGGCAGCGCCGATGCCGATAAGGATAGCCAGAACCATAGCCACAAAGGAAACATAAAGGGTGGCAACAATAAAATTGAATATGCCGAAAGAAGTCTCTCCGGTATAATCAACCGGCATCCACCGCTGGCCGAACAGAAACTCGCCTACGGAAGTTTCCTGAAAAAGGGGCAAGGCCTCGTGAACGATAAAATAGATCACGAAAGCCAGCGCCAGCAGAGTCGCTATGGTAAGCAGCTGTATCACTATGCCTAATATCTTATTTACTGCCTTGTGCAAAACTTCTTACCTCGCAACAGGGATAAACCCGAAATAATACCAAATGCTGCCACCGCAACCTGGCGGTGGCAGCAAAGGCAAAATAGAAGTATCTAATGAACTTTTAATTTAGAAAGCGGGGATATAACCGTTGGCGCGGACAACTTCCCGGCCGGTATCAGAAAAGATGTAATCGATAAAAGCCTGTTCGGAAGGAGTGGCGGCGCTGCCGGCGATGAAGAGTACAGGACGCTGAATGGTGTAAGCGCCGCTGACGATATTTTCTTCACTGCATTCAACGCCATCAACTTTCATGGCAAAGAGCACCTGGCCGTCCTTATTGGCTTTGGTATAAGCGCCGTAACCGGCATAACCGATAGCCCATTTGTTACCGGCAATATTGGTAGCCAGCTCGGTCATGGAAGCGGACTGGGTGGCAGCAGCGGTAACTTCGGAATCGCCCATAACGGATTTCTGGAAAACTTCATAAGCGCCGCCGGACAGATCGCGGATAAAGACCTGGATAGCCTCGGCAGGCAAAGAAGCGTCTACCTGATCCCAGGTAGTGATCTCGCCGGCAAAGATCTGGCGGATAGTATCGGTGCTCAGATCATCCAGCACACCGCAGATGGGGTTTTCGGCATTAACGGCAACAGTCAAAGCGTCCTTGGCCACTACATATTCGGTATAACCTTCGCCCAGAGCTTCTTTTTCGCTGTCCTTAACTTCCCGGGCGATCATACCAAAATCGCAGGTACCGTCAATAACTGCAGAAGCGCCCACGCCGGAACCGCCGGGAGCGACATAGATGGATATGTTTTTATTGGGGAATTCGGCATTTACAGCATCCCAGGTAACATACTCCTCGGTGAAGGAAGAAGCCAGGGAAGAAATAATAGGATACAGAGAGGTGGAGCCGCAGAACATAATGCTGGCCTGGAAATCGCCGTTTTCAGTGGTGGCGGCGCCATCGCCGGCAGGCTGATCGGTATTATCGCCGTTGCCGCAGGCAGCAAAGGCAAATACCAGCATCACGGAAAGCAGTATTACTAAAAACTTTTTCATGATTATTCTCCTTTTGCAATTTGTAATAGTTCAATAATTTATGCTTGTATCAAGCAAATTTATTTTACATTCCCTGCATTTTATTTGCAATAAATTTGCCGTATTATATAATTTCCCTATAAATAGAAGTGGTTTATAGATAAATAAAATATATAAATATGCCCATACATTATTTTTTTTAATAGCAAACCGCGCCAATAAAAAACGGCATAGCTTCTGCTATGCCATTTCATTACGATTTATAATAATATTGCTTTATTAAACCGCGCTCCAAAAGCGCCGGCCTTATTACATATTATTAAAGTCTCTGTACAGATTGGATTTCCGTCTTGCGGCGGCATTTTTATGGATAATGCCTTTGCCTGCGGTTTTATCCAGGACGCTGCAGGAAGCCTTTAATTCTCTTTCAGCAGCCTGCTTATCGCCCTCCTCCACGGCGGCGGCAAACTTTTTCAACTGAGTTTTCATTGCATTTCTGATAGCCATGTTATGCTGTCTTCTGGTCTCAGCAATAATGACGCGCTTTTTCGCAGATTTGATATTAGGCATGATTTCACCTCCCGATTCAGGATATATATCATAAATGTGATATCGATATAAACGCAATGTTTATTTTAACATGGGCCGTAAATAAATGCAAGTATTTTTTAATAACCCTGCAAACCTATTGCCAATACTGATAGCTGAATTCCAGCACGCCCAAAGTACCGGGAGCTATCTCATAGGGATCAAAAAGCACCTTGATATATTTGCCATCCACATACCAGTTATTCCCATTAAGATGGTTCCGGATAAGCTCATCATATCCCGGATAATAATTATCCTCCTCGCCGGCTGCCCTTATCTGCTCAACAATAGCTTCCCCAAGCAGCTGCCGGTAATCTTCTCCCAAAATATCCGCCAGCAGCACCTGCTTTCCGGTGCTCACATCATAAACATAGGCCATAGAATATTCCGCGGAATGGGCGGCGTCGCGGCAACGGTCATACCCCCTCACAACTATACTGGCCAAAGTGCTGTAGCTGGAAGCATACCCGTCATAATAAGCAAGCTCATAGTTAAGCTCGTGCTCAAAGGTCAGGCTGTTATCCGCCTCGTAAAGCATAGCGTCATTATCAGCTTTTTGCTGCAGATAATCCTGTACATGCCTTTCCATATCTTCATTGATATCATTCAGCAAATCATTTTCTTCATAAAAGCTGCCGCTCAGTTGTATCCTGTTCAAAACAGCCTTGCTGCCGGGGGCTCCCAGGGCGTCCAGCTCAGTCACTTCCTGCCAGCTTTCCACGGTTATGCTCAGTACTTCGTCGTTTTCTTCTGGGTCTTTGCCGCTTTGGCAGGCAGCAAGCGAGAGCATTAAAAGGCAGCACAGTCCTGAAAATATGTATTTTTTTATTGACCTTTTTTTCATAAGGAGCACCATTTTATTTACCGAAAAGTTCCTTTACCAAACTCATCTTCTGCCGTATGGGCAAATTATAAGGGCAGCGCTGTTCGCATTTTCCGCAGCCGGTACAATCCCCGGCATGAGCTGCAAAAGCCATATAACGGCTGCGGGCCCAGTCTGACAAATCATAATTGGCCACATAGTTGGCCATGGTAAAGCAGCCGGGTATGTCAATACCGGCACTGCAGGGAGCACAATAGCCGCAGCGGCGGCAGAAATCTCCCCCAAGACGAATTTTCCACTGCTCTATTTCCGCCAATTCCCGGCTGTCCAAAGGCGAGATCGTTTCTGCTGTGTGCAAATTTTCTGCCGCCTCCGGCAGCTCCGCCATACCCGGGATCGCAATAGTACAGTTTTCATCATTAAGTATATAGCGCAGGGCCAGCCGGCCATCTGTGATATTACCGCCTGCCATGGGCTTCATGGCGATCACACCGATATTATTCTGCCGCGCCAGAGCAAAGCTATCACGACCCTGATTTTCGACTATATTATAAGGGAACATCACTGTTTCCACCAGCTGCTGCTCAACAGCCTGATGCAGGGCTTTTGGGGAATGAAAGGTAGCGCCCAAATGCCCTACCAACCCCTGGCTGATGGCGTCTTCAATGGCGCGGGCAGCTCCTTTATCATCAAAAACTTTGGCAAAATCTTTTAAAGGCAAATTATGCAGCTGATAAAGCTCTATATGATCTGTCTGCAGATTGCGCAGGGTAGTTTCAATATCCCGCCGCATATCCTCATAGGTACGGGACATTGATTTGCTGGCCAGGATAAATCTATCCCGTTTTCCCTTTAAGGCATATCCCAAATATTCCTCGGATACCGAATAGCCTCTGGCTGTATCTATAAAATTAACGCCACCCTCTGCCAAAAGATCAATAAGCGCGGCTGTACCCGGCTTATCTATACGCTGAATAGGTATGCCTCCCAGACCCAGCACAGATACGCGCAGACCGCTTTTTCCCAGTACGCGATATTGCATAAATGACCTCCTGCCATGCTTTTTACATATTATAACACGGGCGGCAGAGCCATGTCAGCACTGCCGCCCCAAATTTCAGTTTTTGATCAATACCCTTACTAATCCAACTGCTCCATGATCTCATCGCTGATATCATAATTTGCATAAACATTGCGCACATCATCATTATCATCCAGCGCGTCTATCAGCTTCATCAGCTTCTGGGCAGTTTCCACATCGGTGATCTCGATATTGTTGGAAGGCTTCATAATAATATCGGCGCTGGGCATATCATAGCCATGCTCCTCCAGATAGGCACGGACAGCCTCCAGATCTCCCGGTTCAGTATATACGGTAGCAGTATCCTCGTTGACCTCTACGTCCTCTGCGCCTGCTTCCAGGGAGTCCTCAATAACCGTATCCTCATCCTTGCCTTCCATATTCAGAACTATCTCGCCTACCCGCTGGAACATATAGCTGACGCAGCCAGTCTCGCCCAGATTGCCGCCATTGCGGCTGAAAAGATAACGAATCTCGCTGGCGCAACGGTTACGGTTATCAGTCATCATCTCACAAAGTATAGCTACGCCCCCTGCACCGTAACCTTCATAAAAGAATTCTTCAATGGCATTGCTTTCGCCCATACCGGCGGCTTTTTCAATGCAGCGCTTGATATTATCGGAAGGCATATTGGCTGCCTTAGCCTTCTGAATGCATAATTTCAGACGGAAATTGCCGTCAGGGTCGGGCCCTCCCAAACGAACTGCGACCTGGATCTCTTTGGCGATCTTAGTAAAGATCTTGCCCTTTTCCGCATCGTTTGCGCCTTTTTTACGTTTAATATTTGCCCACTTGGAATGTCCTGACATACTTTTCTCCCTCCGAAAACAAAAATTGGCAACAGGGTCTGCGCCCTATAATAATATTGATACATAAATATTATATAACATCCGGCCCAAATACTCCACCCCTAAAAGTAAAAATCTCAAATAAAAAGAGCAAGCTGCTGTAAACGGCTTGCTCTTAAATTTGTAGTAAAACATATGGGGCCAGATCATCGGCAATCAGGAAGCTGGCAATGCCCCGGCAAATTATGCCGGCAATACCTTTACCCGGCCGGCTAAAACAGTTGCCGCTATCCCCGAGTATGCTAAAAGCCAAACCCCTTAAAAGCCAATACTGGCCTGGCTGGACCAGCCGCTGGTCTTTTCGGTAGATTCATTATAGGCATAGACGCGATAGGAATAGGTATGGCCGGATTCCACATCGGCATCAGTATAGGATTTACCGTAAACCCAGATCTTGGTACGTGAACCGCCATCCTTGAGTTTTTCTATTACATAGGATGTGGTGTTGGCATTATTGCTGTCCTGCCAGCTTATGCTGATATAATCTGCTCCGCTGGAAACGCCGAGATCATAGGGGGTTTCCAGCATATCTTCCCTGCCGTTTGACCCTGTGATCTGATGATTATCAAGATTGCAGTAACGGGAGGGCATAGTCCCACTGGTAAAATAGCGCAGCTGAACATATTCGGAAGGACAGCCGCCGCTGCCGCTGGAGGAAACATTGGCCAGGAAAAGCTCGCCGTTGTGACGGGGATCCAGGCAAACATAAGCAGAACTCATATCGCCGGTAGGCGTGGTATGAATGGAGCAGGTCTTAGAGCTGATATACAGAGAGTAATCAGCAGCCTTGGGGCTGGCTTCCCTTCCCTCGGACAGTTGTAGAAATACGCCCTGAGTGCGGTTGGGGCAGAAATCCCCGGCCTGCTCTCCGGAATCAGCGCAGATCTCAGTGGCGACCCATTCCGCCGAACCGTCAGAACTTGGGCCGTAGCCCTTGACATACAACTCGCTGGAAATATACTGGCTGGGCGTAAGCTCTGTGGGAGCGCCGCCGGTCTTAGTATCCACGCTGGCGCTGACCACATCGCCAGGACGGCTGAAGCTCTTATTCTCATAGCTTTCCAAAGCCCTGGTCATAACAGTATTGAACAGGCGGGCAGGATAGGTGCCGCCGTAAACATTGGACAGATACTGCAGATTGCCGTCGGCATCCTTTTTATTGTCATAACCTATCCAGACTGCACCGGTAAGAGCCGTAGTATAACCAACGAACCAGGCGTCTTTGGTCCCGGAACGGCCGCGGAAATCAGGATCTTCCGTAGGCAGGCCGTTGGTACCGGTTTTGCCCGCAGTCTGCCAGCCGCTGACCTTTGCCCTGGTACCTGTACCATAATTTACGGCAGAAGTCAGCATATCGGTAACTATATAAGCTGCCCCCTCGCTCATGACCTCAGTCATTTTGGGGTTGGAAGTATAGATAACATTACCTTTGGCATCGGTAATTTTGGAAATAGCATGGGGCTCTATATAGACGCCGCTGTTGGCAAAGGTGGAGAATGCTCCCGCCATATGAACGGGCGCCACGCCATAGGTAAGGCCGCCCAGAGTCAGCGCGGAGTTAGCGTCGGCAGCCACCAGCGGCAGACCCATATTGATACCGTATTCCCAACCCACAGATTCGCCTATGGTCTGCAGTACTTTTACCGCGCACACATTGCGGGACTCCACAATAGCCTGACGCATGGTAATGCGGCCTTTATAGCTCCAGTCATCATTTTTGGGGCTGTATGAAGAATTAAACCCTACAGGAGAATCGTCTATTACAGTTCCGGAACCATAGCCCAGATCCACTGCCGGGCCATAGGCCACAACAGGTTTGATGGTAGAACCCGGGGAACGCTGCAGGTCAGTAGCCCTGTTAAAGCCGCGCCTGGTCTCATAGCCCCTGCCTCCCACCAGGCCTTTGATCTCGCCGGTGGTGGGCTCCATAATAAGCATGGCAGATTCCACAATATCTCCCGTGGAAGAGCTGGGGAAATTGCTGTCGTCTGCATAGGCTGATTCCATAGCTGACTGCACGTTAACATCCATGGTGGTATAGATATGGAGACCGCCGGTATAGACGGCGCCGGGATCAAGACCGACGCTTTCCAGAGCATCGCTGGCCTCGGAAATAACATAATCAACAAACCAGGGATAATCGTATCCGGCATCGTCACCGGAACCCTCGTACACCACCAGGTCGTCCGCTTTGGCAGCGGTAGCCACATCCGTATAAGAAGAATCGTATTCTACCAGCAGATCCAGTACAGTATTGCGGATGGAGATAGCCCGGTCGGGATTATTATAGGGCGAATACCAGCCGGGATTACGGATCAGCCCTACCAGCAGGGCAGCCTCGGAAACGCTTATATCGCTGACATCCTTATCAAAATAATACTCGGATGCCGCCTGCATACCGTAGATCTCCGGGCCCAGATATATCTCGTTGACATAATAGTAAAGTATCTGGTCCTTATCGTACTGCTTTTCAAACTCCATGGCCAGCAGCGCCTCTTTGATCTTACGCTTTAAAGCCATTTCCCTGTCGTCTATAACATTACGCACCAACTGCATGGTAATAGTGGAAGCGCCCTGGGTAAAGGTGACTTCCCTGTTTTTGATACTGTCTATAACATCTATCACGACCGCGCGAATAACGCCGCGGAAATCAACGCCGTGATGATCATAAAAGCGTACGTCTTCAGATGCGATGACCATATCCAGCAGATAATCCGGCATCTGATCCAAAGTCACGGTAGTCCGGTTTTCCGAACCATGCAAAGCAGCTATTTCCTGGCCCATATCGTCATAAACAAAACTGGTCTGGGCCTGCACCAAATCTTCCGCGGTGATCTCCGGCAATTCAAAGCTGAGGGCAATGACATAACCCGCCACCGCCAGACAGGCCAGAAGTATCAAAGCGCCGATTACAATGAGTATGGAAAGAAAGATACTGCGTTTTCTTTTCCGCTTTTTATGCTTGCCGGCACTGGTATTGCTCCCGGTCTGTGGGATACTGTTCTTGTCCTTGTTCGTCATATTCTTCTTGCCTCCGAAGAGAAAGTAATAATACGGGCTAATTATAAAGTGCATTATACCATATTGCCCGCTGAATAGCAAATGAAACCATTTTCCATACTACCGGATTTGCTCAAAATTCAGATAAGTTTCGGGGATCTGGCCGATGATTATCCCCTCTGCCAGCAACACACTGGCGGAAATATGACATCTTTCGGAATCAAAAGGCACGGCTACCATAAGTTCCGCATCCACATTCAGATAAATACTGTGCTTGGTCTGATTGATCCCGGCTGCAATAAAGCTGTCGCTGAGGGATATTTGCGGCATAGCCAATCCCCTGACCCGTACAGGCAATTCGGGGCCAAAGGATGCAAGAAAGCGGCTGCCGCTGGCGACAAATAAGGGCACAGTTATCTTTTGATCCGCCAAATGGCTGAGAGCGTCTTCCAAAGAAGACAGCAGTTCCGTGCTGAAATTATTTATCAGCCGGGTGTCTACGCTGAGCATTATAATTCTACCCTGATCATCCCTCTGCAGATCCATAAGCTGCTGATAACTGCTGATATCCTGATTTTTTTCCACCTGTGCATTGATCACCTGGGCAAAAAGTTTGCTTGCCTGATTATGTACAGCCGCGCTGGCCTGGGCCTGAATATTGGGAGCCAATACAGCTTCCACCGCCAGCAATGTGCCGCCCGCCAGGGCCGCCAATATCAGCATTGACAGCAATAAGCGCAGCACCCGGCTGCCTCTTTTTTTCTTTCCCCAACGAGCCATGGCTTTCTCCTTTCTCTCCACCATTATTATTATGCCCTAAAAAGGATCTATGTGAAGGATTAGCGTAAACATCAGGCGAATAATATCGCTAATATTATCGAAACAAACAGGAGGTAAAATATGAGCGGGCTTTCTATGGAAAAAGCCAGAGAAATAGTGGCAAAACATGAAACAGAAGACCATCTGCTGAAACACGCCCTGGCAGTCAGCGCAGCTATGGGAGCTATGGCTGGGCATTTCGGAGCAGATAAAGAATACTGGCAGGCTATCGGTTATCTCCATGACGTGGATTTTGAAAAATATCCCCAAGAGCATTGCCATCATGTCAGGGAACTGCTGGCGCCGGAAGGCATCAGCGATGAAGATATACGGGCTATAGAATCCCATGGATGGGGTCTGTGCAGTGATGTGGAACCTGTCAGCGATCTGGAAAAAAGCCTCTATACTGTGGATGAGCTTACAGGCATAGTTATGGCAACAGCCCTTATGCGCCCTACCGGCATCAGCGATCTGGAGCCCAAAAGCGTCAATAAAAAATTCAAGGATAAACGTTTCGCCGCCAAATGCGACCGGGAGGTTATCAAAAAAGGCGCCGAAATGCTGGGCATGGAGCTTAACCAGATAATAGCCCTTACCATTGAAGGCATGAAAAACGAGATGGCAAATCTGGGGCTGGAGCCCAGGGAATAAAAGTTTTCAGCACCTATTTTCAACTGCAAAAAATCACCGCCATGTGACGGGTGTGTGTAATAAAATAATCCTCCGTATACTGCGAGCATACGGAGGATTATTTTCTCCATGCTATTCAAACTTGCCGGCGGCGAAGGGTTTGTCAAAACCGCTTGCGGATGGCAAATCCACATCAGATAGCCGCTTTAGCGGCGCAAGGGGTATAGCTGCCTTGCGGAAGGTCGTGGCGGAACATTCTCCGTCATGCAGTTTTCTTCTGCTGACAGAGAATGCAGCGACCCGGGACGCACTGCTCTTGACAGAGAGTATAAAAGTGCGTCTTTTCGTTACCAAAAACATCTTCGCCATTCCGATAAGCCGGATTTTTGAAGTCTTAACTGAGCCCAAAAGGAGAGCAGTTTTATACTTTCTTCCGTGTCAGGAATAATCCAATGATTGCCCCTATCAGGATGATCGGCGCTAATCTGACAAACAGCCATTCAAATGAGTGAAAAGCTACTCCCACAACGGCGGTTTCAGGGTTACTATAATCCCAACCCAAGTAAGGACTATTAAATATAATTAAGGCCGCATAAATTATTACTATGACCGCACACAATGAGATAAACAGCCAATGAATCGTTTTTCTTCTCATAGTCTTCCTTTGTGCCAGCTGCAAATTTATAATCTCCAGTTTTTCGGAAATCGCTTTTAAGTCATCAATCTTCGGCTCATCAACAGTTTCTCCAAGCAAAGTGCTTACGGGTGTTTCAAGCGCTTCTGATATAGCAATCAACATATCAGCATCAGGAACAGATAATCCGGTATCACATAGTTAAAGATATTGGTATCATTCAATCAATTTTGCCGATAAAGCGGTAGAAGATTTCTACCTCC
>CAKQQU010000019.1 GCA_934271085.1 uncultured Bacillota bacterium
CTTTTTTGCTTAACACTTTATCATCCGTCGGCAAATCCGTTCTGCCTGCGCGCTGCCAAAACCGGGCTTTAAATAATACCTGTTATCAGCAGCTCAGGCATGGAAAATCGCTTGCCCGGATAAGGTCATTATACTGCCTGCAGGATCATCTGTTATCTATAATATCCTGATATTGCTGATCTTCAGTTACCTGCACCAGTCTTTCCATTTCGCTCCCCTGCAGCTCTCCGATCCTCTCGCAAGAAAAACTGAAGCGCACACAGGTGCCGCAGGAAGAACTGAGCCAGCGGGGCACAGGGCACATAGTACCTTCAGCACCCGCCTTTTCCAGCCGCCTTTTGAACTGCATTGCGTCATAATGGGTAAAAAAGGTAGCTATATAATCAGCCATATTTTTCTCCTATTTTTTCAGTTCCAGCGTATAATCACCGTTATCTTCGCTGACTGTGACAGTATATCCTGCCTTTTGCGCATAGCGGGTCACATTGCCCTTGGCTGTGGCATTGTCCACCAGTACCTGGCATACTTCAGGAGCCGCTTTCAGAGCTTCCATTGTCATAAGTACAGGCTGAGGGCAGCTAAGCCCTCTGGCATCAATAATAGTCATCAGCATCTACCTCCTATTTGGCAGCTTCTTTTTTTCTGGTATTGACAGCAGCCACGATCAACAGCAGCACAAGTATAGCCACCGTAGCGATCTTACCGCCTATGGTGGGGCCGCCGCTGACAACACCGTCAGTAACAGTAGTGGCGGAAGAAGCCAGTTTGAAATTGTGAGCAAAGGCTGCGCCCACAAAGAAGCCGATAACAGTTACTGCAGAATCAGCATTGCCCTCGCCAGAGAGGATGACCTGACGCAGGGGGCAGCCGCCCAGCATAACAGAGCCAAGGCCAACAGCCAGCATGGACAGGAAATTCCATAAGCCGTCGATGTGGGCGATGGGCTGTCCGGCAAATCCCAGCTTGAAAAAGCCAAAGCAGGCATTGGCAATAGCAGCGGCGATGATAATGCCCACAAAGCCCAGCAGCAGGTTCCAATCTTTAAAAAGGATCAGATCACGTATACCGCCGACCATGCACAGGCGGGTGCGCTGAGCAATAACGCCTACGATCAGACCGGCAATAAGAGAGATAATGATAGCTGCATGTTTGGAGCCGGGACCTTCGGCAGAGAAGAAAATAAAGGCCGGCGCTGCCAGCAGCAGTATAAACAGGCCCACCTGGATGACGGAGAGCCAGGCGCCGTCCAGAGTTGTCATTCTGTAAGTACGCTTAAGGCTGTAGCCTTTCTTGAGGAAAAGCACGCCAACAGCGATACCGGCGGCAAAACCAACAAGACCGACTACCGCGTTAAGATCGCCGCCGCCTATACGCAGGACCATCCGGAGAGGGCAGCCTAAAAAGACCAAAGCTGCAACCATAACACAGAAACCAAGAACAAAACGGGTTACAGGAGAGCTGCCGCCCCGGGGGCTGAACTCTTTGGTAACAATAGCGGCAGCCAGAGCGCCCAGTACCAGGCCAATAATTTCCGGACGTATATACTGGACAGCAGCGGCCTGATGGATGCCCAAAGCGCCGGCAGTATCACGGATAAAGCAGGCGATGCAGAATCCCATATTGGCCGGATTGCCAAAGAACACCAGCATGACGGCAATCACACCGATAATCAGACCAGAAACAAGCATAACGATCTTTTTACCTTGCATAAAAATACTCCTTTTCCCTAAAAATATTTAGGCAGTTATCAGCCTTAAATCAGTATATTTTAGGAAGATATAAAAAGTAAAATAGCTTTTCCCTATACCATATAATGGACTATAGAAAAAAACTATATTGTAAGAATAATGGATAAATATGTTTAAATATAGCGGTACAGGCTATTTCTTTTCCCTGCTCTTGGTAGTATAATAAATTTGTCAAATAGTTTACAAAAAAAAGACAAGGATAATAAAATAAACGATATTATGGATAAAAAACATTTATATCTGGATAATGCAGCAACAACCTTTCCCAAACCTCCCCAGGTAGCGCAGGCAGTAGCCAATTATATAGCCAATATCGGCATGAATATTAAGCGGGGCGGTTATGAGGAGGCCTACGAGGCGGCCGAAGGTGTGTTGGATCTGCGGGAGAGGCTGTGCAATTTTTTCAACGGACCGGATCCGCGCAATCTGATCTTTACTGCCAATATCACCGCCTCCCTGAACTATGTGCTTAAGGGCTGGCTTAAACCGGGGGATCATATCCTGGTAAGCGCCCTGGAGCATAATGCCATGATGCGGCCGCTTATCCAATTACAGGAACAGGGGGTTGCCTTTGACTGCATTCCCTGCGCAGAAAACGGCCAGCCTGATTATGACGCCATTGAAGGCATGATCAAAAAAAATACCCGTGCCATCGCTACCCTGCACGCTTCAAATGTCAGCGGTGTAATCGTTGATATTTCCCGAATGTCCCGGATAGCCCATGCCCACGGCCTGAAATTCATTGTGGACAGCGCCCAAAGCGCCGGCATACTGCCTATTGATATGCAGGAAATGGGCATAGACTGTCTGACCTTTACCGGGCATAAGGGCCTGCTTGGCCCCCAGGGTCTGGGTGGTTTTATCATCAGTGACGAGATGGCGGAGCAAACCACCCCTCTGATCGCCGGCGGCACCGGCAGCTTTTCCCATCTGGAAACCATGCCGGAACTGCTGCCCGACCGCTTTGAGGCGGGAACGATGAACCTTCCCGGAATGGCCGGTCTGGCTGCGGCACTGGATTATATAGAGGAACAGGGTATGGACCGGCTGTACCAACATGAGCAGGAACTTACCGGCCGCTTTATATCAGCTCTGAAAGGGAAAAAGGATATCCGTATAATAGGCGAAGATTATCCCCAAAGGGTTGCTGTGATATCTTTGGATTTTCCCCATCACGATAATGCGGAAATAGCCTTTTACCTGGCAGAACGCTATGGTATAATGACCCGCTGCGGTCTGCACTGCGCTCCCCGGGCCCATAAAAGCGTGGGCAGCTATCCCCAGGGAACAGTGCGCTTCTCTCCCGGCATTTTTACCAGCAAGGAAGATATGGACTATGCAGCCGAATCAATATTGGCCCTGCTGGATCACAAAAAATAGCAACAGGCATCTGCAGAAAATAAAAACCGGTATAACTGAGCATATCAGTTGTACCGGTTTTTTAATCCCTATTTTACTTAATTTACGGAAGTAAGCCGGGACATTTTCTTAAATATATCCGCCTCATTTTTCTTATCCGCCAGCAACTGCAGGCAATCTTCCCCCCTGAGCAGTATATTCTCATCTGGTAATATGTCGTTCTGGCCACGCTTAACAGAAACCACTCTGCAGCCGGCAGGCAGTTCCAGATACTGCAGGCGGCAGCCGTCCGCAGGCGAACCGAACTGCACCATAAATTCCATATCGCACTGAGCGTTATCCGGTAACTGCTCTTCATCCATCCTGTTTACGCTCTCTGCCGCAACTCTTGCTTCCAGCAAAGCGTCGTATACTGGCGGGCTTTTCAGCAGATCGGCAACAGCATAAGCTATAAGGCAGACCACTGCCAGCGCCAATAACTGGTCAAAAGAACCGGTCACTTCCATCAGCAGGATAATCGCTGTAATGGGGGTACGGGCAATGGCAGCGAAATAGCCGGCCATAGCCAGAATAATGAAATTGGCGAACAGTTCGGGGGCAAAGCCCATATAGTGGATGGCAAAATAACCGAAAACAGCGCCCAGCAGGGAGCCCAGCACCAGGATGGGGAAAAGGTTGCCGCCGGGAGCGCCGCTGTCAAAGCAGATCAGGAAAAAAACGAATTTCACCGCCAGGATCAGCAGCAGATAACGCAGGGTCATAGATACATCCAAAGTATTGATAATATACTCGCCGCCGCAAAGCACTTCCGGCAGCACCAGACCCAATACGCCTGCCAGCAGGAAGGGCAGCAACAGCCGCATCCAGGGCTTACCTGGTATCTTTTTATACAACTGCTGGCTGACCAGCAGTATTTTGGTATAGGCAACACCGCAAAGGCCCACCACCAGCCCCAGCAGTATCAGCACCCAAACTGAGGCCAGAGGAATACTGGCGCTGAGGGCAAAATGGAAAATGGGCTGCAAGCCAAACACCGATGCAGCCACAAACTGGGAGGTCACAGCCGAGGTCAAGGTGCAAAGCAGGATCAGCGGAGAAAAATAATGCATCATATCCTCAATGGCAAACATAACGCCTGCCAAAGGAGCGCCCAGAACCGTGCCCAGCCCGGCGCCTGCGCCGCTGGCAACCAGCACTTTATACTCCTGCCGGCTCCTGGCAAATTTTTTACCAACCCCCATTCCTACACAGCCGCCTAACTGGATAGCAGGGCCTTCTCTCCCAAGAGCCAGCCCGCATACGGTAGAAACAGAGCTGCCGCAAAATTTGGCTATCAGCACCTTCCACCAGCAATAATCGATCTGCCCGGTAACAACGCCCTTGGTTTGGGGGATACCGCTGCTGTTGCTCATAGGCGCCAATCTGACTATCAGGCAGATCAGCAGACCCAATGCTATCAGCCCGGCAAAAACAGCCCATATCCAGCGGGGATTAGCTGCGGCAAAAGGATAAACGGCGAAAGCAGTACTTTCCGCCAGGGCGATGACCCAGCGAAAGGCAGTAGCTACCACGCCGGTGAGCAAGCCAACTATGATACTTTTGCCCAAAAGGGGAAGTGTGCCGGAATCCAGTTTTTCTCTTATGCTTATCTTGCTATCCATCATTATATATCAGCCATATCCTTTTTTATAAATAATCGGCCCATTATTCCGCCGATAGTATTCCCGCCAAAATGTATCTGGCTATTATCAGCAGATCCGTCAATATTCAGGTGATCGCCAAATGGCGACTTTCTTTTTGTCCGAATCCTTTTTATATTCTAAGTTTTTAATGATTATCCTTGCGGGCCGTGGACAAATAAGGGCAATTTGCTGCCGATTGACAGGATATACTGCGTAACATTATAATAAAATTATATCAAAATACCATATATATAATTAAAATATCCCGCCAGATACAATATCAATGGTATATCAATATATACAATAAACGGAGGCGTCTATGCGTATTTTACATCTAGCAGACCTTCATTTGGGGAAAAGGCTGGGCAATATCAGTCTGTGCCCCGACCAGGAGTATATACTTCAGGAAATACTGCGGCTGATAAAAGAATATACTCCGGATGCCTTACTGCTGGCCGGTGATATTTATGACCGTTCCACCCCTGCTACAGATGCGGTGGAGATGTTTGATGAATTTTTGACCCGGCTTGTGGAGCTGAAAATACCTGTGCTGGCTATTTCCGGCAATCACGATTCCCCGGAGCGTTTGGATTTTGCCAGCAGGATCATTTCCCATCAGGGTATACATGTAGCCGGTTCGTTTAACGGCAATATAAAAGAAATAGAACTCATGGACGAGCATGGGCCGGTTTTTTTCCATCTGCTGCCATTTATCCGGCCGGCTCATGTCCGCCGCTTCTTTCCCCAGGACGAGCTGCCCAGCTATGACGCAGCCTGCCGCCGGGTGCTGGATGCATCCCCCAGAAGGCCGGGCTGCCGCTATGTGCTGCTGGCGCATCAGTTTGTCACCAATAATGGCCAAAGCCCGGAGCGCAGCGATTCCGAGCAGATCAGCGTAGGCGGCGTGGATAATATAGACTCCTCTGCTTTTGCAGGCTATTCTTATGTAGCATTGGGCCATATCCACAAAGCCCAAACTGCCGGGAACGAATTTATCCGTTATGCAGGTTCGCCCCTGAAATATTCTTTTTCCGAAGTAAACCATCATAAAAGCGTACCGCTGGTGGAAATAGATGCAGCAGGACAGGCATCTGTGGAGCTTATTCCCCTTAATCCCCTCCATGATATGCGCAGGATAAAAGGGCCATTGGAAAAGCTGCTCAGTACGGAGGTGGCAGGTGCGGCAGACCGCAATGATTATCTGCAGGTAGTGCTGACAGATGAAGAAGACCTGGTAGCGCCTTTGGATTGTTTGCGCCACATTTATCCCAATGTATTAAAACTGGACTTTGCCAATTCCCGAAGCCAGCTCAATGAGGATGACAGCCTGGCTCCGGCCCGTATCAGTAAAAGCCCGGAGGAAATGTTCAGGGATTTCTATAAATTGCAGCAAAACATTGAACCTGCGCCGGAAAAAATGGCCATAGTCCGGGATATTTTTGCCAAACTGGAGGGGGAAAAATAATGCGTCCCTTAAAGCTGACCATAAGCGCTTTCGGCCCCTTTGCAGATAAAACCACGGTTGATCTGGCTGCCTTTGGGGAAAGCGGGATATTTCTGATCACCGGGGATACGGGCGCCGGCAAGACCACCATTTTTGACGCTATAACCTTTGCCCTTTACGGCGAATCCAGCGGAGGAATACGTACAGGTAAAATGCTGCGCAGCGATTTTGCCGCCCCGGATACACCCACCTTTGTGGAACTGATCTTCAGCTATAGGGGGCAGGAATACACAGTCCGCCGCAACCCGGAATATGACCGGCCTAAACTGCGTGGAGAAGGCATGACCACTCAGCAGGCCACAGCCTGTCTGATTTTGCCGGACGGCAAGGCCATAGAAGGCATCAGTACCGTAAAAGAAAAAATAGAACAGATCATCGGTGTCAGCCTGGAACAATTTACCCAGATAGCCATGATAGCCCAGGGTGATTTTATGCGTCTTATCCAGGCTGATACCAATCAGCGCAGCGATATCTTTCGCCGCATCTTTGATACCAGCCTTTACAGCAGTTTTCAGGATGAGCTGAAAGCCCGCTATGACGCTGCCAAATCTCAATACGAAAGGCTGGAACAGGAACAACTGCAAACTGCCAGAGGCATAAGCTACGATAAAGAATGGCTCAACGCTACCCGCTTGCAGGAAATACTCTCCGACGACAAACTTTTTGATATACAGGAGCTGCAGCAGCTTTTGACAGAGCTGACAGCCGACCAGGAAGCCGCTAAAAAGCAGATAGACCGGCGACTGGAGCAGCTGGAGCTGCGGCTGGCGGATAATCAGTGCAGCTATACTCAACTGGCGGAAAGGGAGAATCTGCGGCAATCTCTGGAGCAGGCCCGACAGCAATATGCAAAGCTGCAGCAGGAAAAGCCCTTCCGGGATAAACAGCGCCGTCAGCTTGCCGCAGCAGAAGAAGGGGCGGGTATCAAACCGCTGTACGATAAATACGATCAGTTTTATCAGGATATTCAAAAAAACAGCGAGGAGATAAGCCAGCTCCAGGCAGAGCTGGCAAAGGAGAAGTCTCTTCTGGAACAATTAGAGAATGCCCTGACTCAGGAGCAGGCAGCCGAGCCAGACCGCCAAAAGTTGGAACGCAAGATTGGCGCACTACAGGAAAAGATGGATCTTTATCAGCAGTTGGCTGACGCTCGCCAGGCGGAAACTGAGGCCAGGGAAAAGCATGACCGGTATCAAAAAGGCCTGGATAATATCAAAAAAGAAAGGGAGCGACTGCAGCAGGAAACAGAGCAGCTTACCGACTATATCAGCCATTTGCAGGAGGATCAGGTCCTGCTAGCGGATTTACTGCTGCAGCTGCAGCAGGCAAAACAGCAGGCTGACGCAAGCAAAAAGCAGCTTGACATATGGGAAAAACTTCAAAAAGATAATACCACTCTGGCACAAATGGAAGAGCTTACCTCCCGGCTGGCCGATGAGCTGGCGCAGAAAAACGCGGAATACGGCGAAACCTTAAGCCTTTTTCTCAAAAACCAGGCTGGCCTGCTGGCAGAAAATCTGCAGCCGGGACAGCCCTGCCCTGTTTGCGGCTCCTGCCAGCACCCGTCACCTGCGGTAAAAGCAGCCCGCGTCTGCGATAAGCAGCAGTTGGCTGCCGCACAGGAGCAGCTTGATGCCGCCCGCAAAGCTGCAGAGAAGCAAAGCCAAAAAACCGCTGTTTTCCGCTCCCAGTTTGCGCAGACCCAAAAACAACTGCTGAAAGAAAGCTGCTTTGAAGATATAGCGCAGCTGGCAGAAAGGCTGCCCCGGCTGCAAAAGGATGACCAGGCCCGGCTGCAGAAGCTGGAAGGCCAGGTAAAGCAACTGGCAGATACCAAAGATAAGCTTGACCAAAGCAAACAGCAGCTCTCTGACAAGCAGGCGGAAATCACAAATCTGGACAGTCGCATCAAAAATGGCGAAGCCGAGCTGGAAAGTGTCAGCACTCAGGCCCAGGAACAGGCGTCCCTGGCCGCGGCTATTTCGCAGCAGCTAAGCTATGACACCAAAGAAAAGGCAGAATCAGAGCTGACACGGCTGCAGCAGGAACTGCAGGACAGCCGGGAAAAGCTGGCTGCAGCCCAGCAAAATCTGGAGAAGGCCCAAAGGGACAATACTGCCCAAAAGACCCGCCTCAGCGAAAAAGAGGAGCGCCGGCAGCATCTTCAAAGCAGCCTGGATACAGCGCAGCAGGAATATACGCAGGCGCTGGCTGCCAGCACGTTTGGGGCTGGGGGCCACTGGCAAAGCGCGCTTATGGAGAAAAAGCAACTGGACGATCTCCGCAATGAGCTACAGGAATATGACAAGGCCCTGCATCAGGCGGCTGCCCTCAGCCAGCAGGTACCGCCGCCGGATGATGAGGCCGGGCTGGCGCAAAAGCTGGAAGAAGAAAAAAGACAACTGGCTGCTGAAAAGGATCTGGCCAATCAGGAAAATATGGAGCTTTACGGGCAGTTGAAAAATAACCGCAATATCCGGCTTAGGCTGGAGCAAGACCTTTCCCGGGGGAAAGAGGCCGCTGCTGAATACGCCATGCTGCGGGATCTGTACGATACCACTGCAGGCAAGCTCAGTAAAAGGCATCTGGCTTTTGAACGGTATATCCAGGCTGCCTATTTCGACCGTATAATCAACGAGGCCAATAAAAGGCTGGCGCAAATGACCGACGGCCAGTACCGTCTGCTGCGCAAAGAGGATAGCAGCGGCACCGGCCAGATGGGACTGGATCTGGATATTCTGGACTACTGGACAGGCAAGATCAGAGATGTGCGCACTCTCTCCGGCGGCGAATCCTTTAAAGCAGCGCTCTCTATGGCTCTGGGTCTTTCCGATGTTATCCAACAGTATGCCGGCGGCGTACAGCTGGATTCCATGTTCATCGATGAGGGCTTCGGTTCTCTGGACAGCGAATCACGGGATAAGGCCATTGCTATACTCAACCGGCTTTCCGGCCAGCATAAGCTGATAGGTATAATTTCTCATGTTGAAGAATTACGCCGCAGTATAGATAAAAAGCTGATAATAAAAAAGGATATCAAGGGCAGCCATATTTCCCAGGAATTATAGAAAAACTTGCCAAAGCAGGAAAATCACCTGTTGATTGCGAAAATACAGCAATCAATAGGTGATTTTTTGTTTACAGGTATATTTTTAGTATATTGGAGGAAAAATGGCCGGTAGGATACCCCAGGAAACACTGGATGAGATCATGAGCCGCTGCGATATAGTGGAGATCGTAGAGGAATATGTGCCTTTGCAGAAAAAGGGCAGAAACTACTTTGGTCTCTGTCCTTTTCACGGGGAGGATACAGCCAGTTTTTCCGTAAATCCGGACAAACAGTTCTATAAGTGTTTCGGATGCGGCGAAGGGGGCAATGTGATCAGCTTCATCATGAAGATAGAGAATCTGTCCTTTCCGGAAGCTGCCCGCAAACTGGCCGACCGCTGCGGCATAGTCATTCCCGAAAAAGAGCTTTCCCAGGAACAGCTTGCCGCCCGGCAGGAAAAGCAAAGCCTGCTGACAGCCCACAGCGAGGCTGCCCAGTTCTATTCAGCCATTCTTCCCTCATCTCCGGCTGCTTTAGCCTATTTGCGCAAGAGGGGTATAGACCAGGCTATGGTGGAACGCTTTGGCCTTGGTTTCGCGCCGGAGGCTGATTGGCAGGCTCTGACCAAGCATCTCACCGCCAAGGGCTACAGCGAAAACCTGCTTATCAAAGCCGGGCTGATCAGCCGCAGCGCCAGGAACGGCCGTTGCTTTGATAAATTCCACGGCCGGCTGATCTTCCCTATCCGGGACAACAGAGGAACAGTGATAGCTTTCGGAGGCAGGGCCATAGGGGATGAGCAGCCCAAATATCTTAATTCCATGAGCACCCCCATTTATAACAAATCTGCCCATCTGTTTGCCCTGGATCTGGCGGCAGCCACCATCTCCAAAGAAAAGACCGTCTATATCATGGAGGGGTATATGGACGTACTCACAGCCCATCAGTACGGCATAACCAACGCAGTGGCTTCACTGGGAACCGCTTTTACAGAGCAGCAGGCCCGCCTGCTGCAAAGGCTGGCTCCGCCCTCCCCTGAAAAATTGCAGGTTTTACTGTCTTTCGATGGAGACGGTGCCGGTGCCAAGGCGGCTATGGCCTCCCTGGAAAAGCTTTCGCGCTGCTCTTTTGCAGAAGCAAAAGTTGTTGTTTATCCGCAGAAACTGGATCCTGATGAATTCCTGCGCAAATACGGCCTGCGGGGCTGGGCCCGGCTGATGGAAAAATACTGCTATCCCCTGCTGGATTATCTGCTGCTGCGCTCTATGGAGCGGCATGATAAAGAAACTGCCAGCGGCAAAGGGGCTATCGTGTCAGATCTGCTGCCAGCCATTGCCGCAGCCCCAAGCCAAACCGAGCGGGAAAGTTTTATCCGCCGCCTGGCCAGGGAACTGCAGGTAAGCGATACCGCTATTTACGCAGACCTGGCAAAAAGCGGCTTGCTGGATAAAAAGAGCCCACGGCCTGCTGCAATCAGCCGCCCTGCCCCGGACCGGCAGCAACAGCAGACCGCCGGAAGCCCGGCTTGCCTGCAGCTTCTATCACTGGCCATAGGCAATAAAGAAATTTTTGATATGGCCAAAAGGGAACTGGGCGAAGATTTTGGCTCCACCACCCAAGAACGCCGGCTGATAGAACTGATAAACGGTCTGGGCAGTGACTATGATTTTCAGCCAAATTCATTATTCAATCATCTGAGCGAAGAAAATGAAGGGTTACGGCAATTTATGTTGAAATTATTAGAATCAGATATTGCCGCAGAAGATTCGACTGCTTTTGCGCAAAGTTGTATCGCCATTATCCGCCAGGAAAAGATCAGAGAAAAAATAAATGAGATCAACCGCAAACTGACAACGACGGAGTCAACCGGCGAGGACTATCACCAGCTTCTCGCGGAAAAACAGCGTCTATCGACCTTACTCCACAATTCCTGAAACCGGGAAAGCTTTAACAAAGAAAGGAAATTCAGGTGGAACAGCATAACCACGAAGAACCATCCAAAAAACAGGAAACCATAAAGAAACTCCTTGATACAGGTAAAGCCAAGGGGTTCCTGACAACTACGGAAATATCAGAAGCTCTGGCAGAGTTCGATATAAATACCAACCAAATGGAAGAACTTTTTGAGCAATTCGCCAAAGAAGGTATCGAACTCAATGTCAGCGATGTGGTCATGGAGGCTATAACTGATCCTGACGATGCTGATATTGCCCAGGTAGTAGAGCCTTTGGAGATAGATCTTTCCGTTCCCGACGGTATTGCCATCGACGACCCGGTAAGGATGTATCTTAAAGAGATCGGTCGTGTGCCCCTGCTCACCGCAGAAGAAGAGGTGGAGTATGCCCAGCGCATGGAAGAAGGCGATGAAGAAGCCAAACGCCGTCTGGCAGAAGCAAACCTGCGCCTTGTTGTCAGCATAGCCAAAAGATATGTGGGCCGCGGTATGCTCTTTCTTGATCTTATCCAGGAGGGAAACCTGGGTCTGATCAAAGCCGTAGAAAAATTTGATTATCACAAAGGATATAAATTCAGCACCTATGCCACCTGGTGGATACGCCAGGCCATTACCCGTGCCATTGCCGACCAGGCCCGCACTATCCGCATACCTGTGCATATGGTAGAGACCATCAATAAGCTGATCCGCGTTCAGCGCCAGCTTATCCAGGAACTGGGCCGTGATCCCAGCCCCGAAGAGATAGCCAAGGAAATGGATATCCCGGTAGATCGCGTCCGGGAAATACTAAAGATATCTCAGGAGCCTGTTTCTCTGGAAACGCCTATCGGCGAAGAAGAAGACAGCCATCTGGGAGATTTTATCGAGGATGAAGAGGCCCTGGCTCCGGCTGAAGCGGCCAGCTTTTTCCTGCTGCGTGAACAGCTGGAAGATGTGCTCAGCACCCTGACTCCCAGGGAAAAAAAGGTGCTGCAGCTGCGTTTCGGGCTGGAAGACGGTCGAAGCCGTACCCTGGAAGAAGTTGGACAGATCTTCGGCGTTACCCGTGAACGTATCCGCCAAATAGAAGCCAAAGCCCTGCGCAAACTGCGCCATCCCAGCCGCAGCAAAAAACTTAAAGATTATCTGGATTAAATATATACTCGTTTTGCCCTGCTTAATCTACATCATTTAATACAATCATAAAGAAGGACGCATAAGCATAGACTTATGCGTCCTTTTTATACTTTTGCCGCCAGTCAATTATTTGATCAGATCCGCATATTCCGCGCCGATCAATTTCACCAGATTATCCGGCGCGGTCTCTATCTGAAAGCCTATCTTGCCGGCAGAAAAAACTATCGTATCCTGCAAAATGGCTGTTTCGTCCACAAAAGTGGGGTAAGGCTTTTTCATGCCTATAGGTGAACACCCGCCATGGATATAACCGGTGTTTTTCAACAACTCTTTGGAGGGCAGCATTTCTATGTTTTTTTCCCCGGCTGCTTTGGCAGCCTTTTTCAGATCCAGCTCCTCCGCCACCGGTATGACAAAAACATAAAATCCACCGGATGCGCCTACTGTTACCAGAGTTTTGAATACTTGCTCCACAGGATAACCCAGGCGCTGAGCTGCGGTAACCCCATCCAGCTTGCCGTCACCCACCTGATAGCTGTGAGCAGTGTACTCTACCCCGGCTGCGTCCAGCAGACGCATGGCATTGGTTTTGGCAACGTCTTTTTCCTTGGCCATGATCAGACCTCCTTAAAGCTTATCCCTGGTATTTATCAACCAGGCGGCGGGCTACATAAACGCCGGAGGCAGAAGCCTGGGAAAGCGAATGGGTAACTCCGGAACCGTCGCCCACCACATAAAGATTGGGTATGCAGGTCATCAGCCTGTCATCCACAGCTACCCGGGAATTGTAGAATTTGACCTCCACTCCGTAAAGCAGGGTATCTTCATTGGCAGTACCGGGAGCTATCTTGTCCAAAGCATAGATCATTTCGATAATGCTGTCCAGCTGGCGTTTTGGTATTACCAGAGAAAGATCGCCAGCAGTGGCCTTAAGGGTCGGACGGGTAAAGCATTTTTCCATCCGCCGTGGAGAGCTGCGGCGGCCCTTGACCAGATCGCCAAAGCGCTGCAGCAGCACACCGCCGCCCAACATATTGGAAAGCCTGGCGATATGCTCGCCGTAACCGTTGCTGTCAGTAAAGGGCTCTGTGAAGCAGTTGCTCACCAAAATGGCAAAGTTGGTGTTTTCGGTACGCAGGGAAGGATCTGCATAGCTGTGGCCGTTAACGGTGATGATACCGTTGGTATTTTCCGCGACCACCTCGCCGTAAGGATTCATGCAGAAGGTACGCACCATATCATTATATTTATCGGTTTTATAAACGATCTTGCTTTCATATACCTCGTCGGTGATCTCCTTAAACACCTCGGCAGGCAGCTCCACCCGCACGCCGATATCCACCCGGTTGCTCTTGGTCTCTATGCCGAATTTATCGCAGATCTCCGAGATCCAGCGGGAACCGCTGCGGCCGCCGGTAAGCACCAGATCATGACAGCAATATTCTTTACCGTCGCTGGTGGTCAGGCGGAAATCCCCGTTATCCAGATGTTCCACATCGGTAACGGCTACCCCAAAGATAGTGGGTACTCTGTCCTTGGTGAATTTATACATCTTGGACAGCAGCTCCACATTGCGGTCTGTGCCCAGATGTCTGACCTTGGCGTCCAGCAAATAAAGATTATGCTGCAGGGCCTTGGTTTTAAGCTGGCTGTTGGCGGTGGAATACAATTTAGCCTCAGCGCCGCCTAAAGAGCAAAGAACACTGTCCACATATTCCATCAGATCCATGGCGGTATCTTCCCCGATATAGGTATGCAGATCGCCGCCGAATTTAGTAGTAATATTATATTTACCGTCAGAAAGAGTACCGGCGCCGCCATATCCGTTCATAATATGGCATGGCTGGCATTTGATGCAGCGGTCGGTCCTGCCCATGGTTATGGGACAAAGCCGCTGTTCCAGACAGCGTCCCCGCTCTATCATCAGCACGCTGGCATTGTTATCGCGATAAGTCAGCTCGTATGCGGCAAATACCCCGGCTGCGCCTGCGCCAACTATGATAATGTCATATTGTTCCATATACTCCTCCTTGATCCGCTGTAATCTCGAACTTATATATTATAGCACATCCTTGCCCAACATACCACAAACAGTTTTCATTTATTAAATAATTATTAGCAAAAAAAGTCGAATATTAGCATCTGCCATTTTAGCTGGATAAAAAAATGAACATGCTTTTGCAATGTCAGCGTTAGCGTTAAAACAAGACCAGCTTTTAGCAGATAACTTAGCGGATACTAGAAAAAATTAAAATTTTTATACCTTTTTTGTCCACAAAAAGAAGGAGTTGAGCCCACCATGTTTTAGCTGCACTTTTGATAAACAGTATTAATTATCAGCAATTTTTTCCCCAGTTTATCCACAGCCCATATTCATTATTAAGAATAAAAATACAGGGGTATGTATCCCCCTGTATAATCCCTGCGAAATGATGTTTTCACGGTTTTACGCTTTAGTATTCGCTCCTTTCGGCATCTCCCCACAGGCGTTCCAGATCATAATGCTCCCTGGTTTCCGGCAAAAAGATGTGCACGATCACCTGACCAAGGTCCATCAGTATCCAGTTTGCTTCATTATAGCCCTCTATACGCAAAGGCGGTTGTCCTTCCGCCTTCATTCCCTCTTCGATATTATCGCAGATAGACTGGGCCTGACGGGTATTGGATGCAGTCATAAGCAAAAAATAATCACATATAGTGGTAAGATCGCTGAGCCGCAGGCTCACCAGATCACGGGCTTTTTTATCAGCGGAAAGCTCAACGCATTTTTGCAGCATGGTTTCGGCACTAAATCCAGTCATAAATACCTCCATATCTCTCTTTAAGAACGTTGCTGTTTTCTATTTCTGTAAAATTCCCATATTTCCTGCGTACGGGGATGAACCTCGCCGTCTTTATCCCGTACATATTTCATACAGTGTTCCAAAGAAAACTCCATGGCCCGCTCAAGATCTTCATAAGCCAGTTTACGCAACTGCTCCAAGCCATCCCAGGGTTTGCGGTTAGGCTCGATCTTGTCGGCAAGAAAAACTATCATGTCGAAAGAAGACATATCCTTGTCAGGAAGAGTATGGCAGCGGATAGCTTTTTCGATCTCCTCATCTTCTATATCCCATTCATCAATAAGCATGGCTGCCGCTACCGGACCGTGAAGCAGATCAGGATGATCCAGAGTCCAGCTATCCACCGGTATCCCGTAAAGGATACTGAGAGAAAGGAGCTGCTCTTCAGGCCAGCTCTTGGCACTGTCATGAAGTAATCCGGCAAGGTAAGCCTTGGTTTCGTCCAAATGCCAGTGACGGGCCAGATCCCTGGCTGTATCCGCCACGCCCAGAGAATGTATGTAGCGGCTGGGCCACAGCCTGTCCTGCAGCAACTGACGCATATTATCCAAATCTATCAAAGAAAAATCCTGCACGATAACACCTTCTTTTTATTTTACACCAGATTCCAGATAAAGGCCATGGCTGTAAATATATTCTTCCACTTCTTCCGGCAGCAGATATTTGATAGTACGGCCTTCCGCTACCCTGCTGCGGATATCCGTAGAGCTGATCTCCAATAGCGGGGTCTCCATCTGGGATATTTTTTCCCGCCAATGTTCCGGCAGCTTAAGCAGACCGTTAAGATCAAATCCCGGCCGGGTAGCCGCGATAAAACGGCACATATACAACAGTTTTTCAGCTTCATACCAGGTAGCCACATCCAGTATGGCGTCGGCTCCTGTTATAAAATATATCTGCGTATCCATACCAAATTCCTGCAAAAAGGCAGATACAGTATCTACAGAATAAGAATAACCGGCCCGGTCCAGCTCTATATGGGATATGGCAAATTTGGGATTGGAAGCTATAGCCAGCTTGGTCATGGCATATCTGTCCTCCGCCCCGGCGCTTCCCAGCCTTCTCTTATGAGGGGGCCTGCCGGAGGGAACAAAAAGCACCTTATCCAGGCCAAATTTTTCTGCCGCCGCTTCCGCAATGAAAAGATGGCCGAAGTGGATAGGATCAAAAGCGCCGCCCATCAGTCCCAAGCGCAGATTGCTCATTCTATTTTTGCTCCTTATTCCATATATTCGAATTCACTGCCTGCAATACTTACTGTATCGCCGGCAACTACCCCGGCCTCTACCAGAGCTTCTTCAAGACCCATCTTCACAAATATTCTTTGCATACGCAATACTGCGTCGTCATTGTTCAGATCAGTCATTTTGACCAGTTTTTCCACCCTGGGGCCGCCAACCTGCCAAACGCCGTTTTCATCCCTGGTGATGGCAAAGGGCTGTGCCGCCCGGATAACCGTGTTTTTGACCACTTCCGTATCCGGAATAAAAGGCTGGATAGGCGTTTCATCAAGAAGTTCCTTGATCCGCCACAGCATAGGTTTCAATCCTGCGCCTGTTAGTGCGGAAACAGGGAATATCTCATATTCTCCCTGCAATTCCTTTTGCAAAACCTCAATATTTTCCGCGGCCCCCGGCATATCCATTTTATTGGCGGCAATTATCATGGGCCGCTGCAAAAAATCTTCTTTATACAGGGAAAGCTCTTCATTTATCAGCCGGAAACTTTCCAAAGGAGGCCTGTCGGCAAACTCGCTCATATCCAGCACATGAACAAGAATACGATTACGCTCCGCATGGCGCAAGAATCGATGCCCCAAGCCGATACCGGAAGCAGCCCCCTCTATAAGTCCGGGCAGGTCTGCAACTACAAAACTGCTGTCGTCATCCAGGCGCACCATACCCAGATTAGGCTCCAGGGTGGTAAAAGGATAATTGGCTATTTTAGGCTGGGCTGCAGAAATGCGGGAAAGTATGGTGGATTTACCTGCATTGGGCAATCCCACCAGCCCCACATCGGCGATAAGCTTAAGCTCCAGTATCAAAGTTACTTCCTGCCCGGGTTCTCCCTTTTCCGCATAGGCAGGGGCCTTATCCTTGCGGGTGGCAAAATGCACATTGCCCCGGCCTCCCCTGCCGCCTTTGGCTACCAGCAATTCCTGTCCGTCATGGGAAATATCAGCAAGGAACTTACCGTTTTCATCTTTGACCACAGTACCTGCAGGTACTTTAAGATAAAGATCCTGACCATAAGCTCCGTTCATATTTTTATTCAGGCCATTCTGCCCCCGCTGAGCTTTATAATGATGCTTGTATTTAAAATCAGCCAGGGTGGAAAGGGAGCTGTCTCCCACCAGATAAACGGAAGCTCCCCTGCCGCCGTCGCCGCCGGAAGGACCGCCGAGAGGCACGAATTTTTCACGACGAAAAGCCAGTCCGCCATCGCCGCCGTCGCCGGCCTTTATATATATTTTCACATAATCACAAAGCATATCGCTACCTCGTTTATTTTATCTGAATCTTTATTATATATGCAACTGACGCTTTAAGTCAAATATCCCACTATTTTATCAGCGAAATCACAGGATAAACAGATAAAAAAGGTAAAAAGGGTGACATAAAAGGTAAAATCTGTTATTATTTATAATGAGTAATTTTAAGTTGGATTATTACACCTTCTTTTACCAAGCGGAGGAAGAATATGGCATATTTTCCCATTGATCCAAATAAATCCATCGCCTGTTGCCAGAAGCAACTGGCTGATCTTGCTGCAGAAAAAAGAATAATGCAGGCGCATACAGAAAATACCCTGGCTGCTTTGGCAAAACAGCAGCAGGACAGCGAAGCTGTTTTGGCAGAAGATCAAAAAAAGACCCGGGATCTGGGTGACAGACGCTCCCTGCTCCAGGAGTATCAGGAAAAACTCACTATGGCCCAGGCTGAATACAGCAGAGCGGAGGCCAAGTACCAACAGGCTCTGCTGCAACTGGATACCAATTACCGCGCCAAAAACAGCGCTTTGCATAACAGACTGGAAACCATGCGTTACAATTATTCCCTGGCCCTTAAAGCAGCCGCGGAGGCAGCAAACGAAAAGGATATAGCTGCCCAGGTTCATGCCATGGCTCAGGAAAACGCCTGCCGCATCAATGCCGAGCAGGAAGAAATATGCCATTCTCTCAAAGAAGAACTGTCTGACGCAAAAGATAAACTGACTGAGGCGCTTAGCGAGGCTTTGGCAGATTGTTCCCGCACAGAAATGGAACTTGTGGCAACGCAAAAATCCGCCGATCTTATAAGGGAAGTGCTGGAGAATACAGCCAAACCCCTTAAAGAATGCGACGATGAATTGCTGGCCTTAAATCAGCGGATGCTTGCTCTAAAAGAAGAACAGGATTTACAGCTAAATACAGAACTGAAGCAAAAGGAAGAAGAAATAAATAAAGTCCGGCGTATACTGGAACGCGCCCGGAGGGATCATGACAATTTACACAGCCATCTGGAAAGTTCCCGCAGCATCAGCCAGGCCGCTGCCGCCAGCTACGAGCAAACCAAAGTTCAGGCAGCCGCACTCAACAACCGTTTGCGCAATCTGTTTAACGATTCTCAAAATATCAGCAATCGGGTTTCCGCCGCCATGGCCGAAGCATTGCGCCGCGCCGGCCAGCGCCGGGAGACTTATCAGCAAAGCAGCAGGTTTTTAAATCAGCTAACTCAAAAAACTAATGAGATATTCCTGGAGGAAAGTGTTTTTCTCCAAGAACTGGATGAGGAAGCTGCGGCTGAAAGAGAACTGCAGAATGCGGCTACGGTAGCCCGTAATCTGGCAGAGGACGCCGCCAATTCCCGAACCGCCGCCAATCCTCAGATGCAGGAGCTGCTGGCCCAGATGGAATCGTCTTTGCAAAACTCTGCCGGCAAAGCCCAGCAGGCTTATGAAGAAAAAGCCGCGCTGGTGCAGCAGCTTCGCAATAGTTGCCATATCCGTAAAGAGTATAATGCCGCTTACAGAGAAACGCTGGCGGCGGTAAGCGCAGCAAACGACCAGGCACGCATAGCCTGCCAGGAAACAGATAAAGCGGTGCTCGCTCTTTCCGCCGATTCGGCCCAACGGGAAAGCCAGAGACAGGATCTGCTAAACCGTATCCGCAGCACCAGGGAAGAATATGAAAACACCACTTCTCTTCTGAGGGAAATGAAAGACCACATGGAGCAGACAGCCCGGGTATACCGTCAGGCAGAACTGGCTGAGGAAGATGCCCGCATCAAGCTTAATGCCACTGCAAAGGAGCTGGATGATCTTAGCTGGCAGAAAGACCAGTTTCTCTGCCAGCAGGAAGAAAGCAATGCTTTAGCCTGTACCGAACTGGCGACCATGCTGTCTATTGCAGGACAAAAGAAAAACCAGCTTAAAAGGATCGAAGCGCAAAAGCAACAGGAGCTTAGTCAGGCACTGGGTATTCTGCAGCTTAAAAAAGACGCGGCTGCTGCAGCTCAGGATAATTACCGCAAAATAAAAGCGGAAGCCGACAGCACACTGGAGGTAATGAGCAAGCGGATAAACTCTCTGATCTTTACCAGTAAGGATATTATCAAAAAGGCCAACGACCAGGAAGAAGAAACTGCGGTCGAATATGATAAGGCCCTGCAAAACTCTCTTCATCTTGCAGACAAGATACCGCCTATACGTAAATTGATGGAGCAGACCCAAAGCGAACTGGAACCTTTGCATGAAGAGATGCTTAAAGAAAAGCAGACGACAGATACAGATAACCAGCAAATAATCGCCAAGGCAAAATCCAGTATCGAGAAGCTTTCAGATAAGTGCAGCCGGCTTGCCTCAGAAATACCCGCTCTGGAATCCGACGCCAAACAGGCTCATGACCTGGCAGAGCATAATAAGCACGCCATAGCCTGGCTTTCAGAGCACAAAAGCTTTCTTGAAAGCCAGCAAAGCAGGATAGCCCGCCAGGAACAGGAAATTAACGAAAAGCTAAAGGATTATCGCCGTCAGGCTGAAGAAAATGCCCAACAGGAGCAGGAACGCAGGCTAAGGCAGCAGGAACTGGCAGCACAGCAGGAGCTGCTTAAGGCAGAGGAGCTGCGGGAAAAAGTACGTCAGGATATGGAGCAGGCCCATCTTCTTAGCATCCGGGAGCGGGATCGCCTTGAGGCAGCCGTCAGCGCCGCAGCCAAGGGACGGGAACAGTCTTTGGTCAGATTGGCGGCAGGTGAAAAACTCTCCTGCCGGGAAAACCTGGCCCTGCTGGAAACCAAAGATATTGAAGACATCTTAACAACACTGAAAGATATAGTGGAACAAAAAGCCGCCGAAGAAGATCTGCGCTGGATCAGCAAAGAGGAAGCTGCCGCGGTTGCCGCAGACGCGGAAAAATTCAGCGAACTGGCAAAGGAACAAAAGATCCTTTTTAACAGCGCCCGGGCCAATTATAACGATTACAGCAGGCAACTGACCGAGACCAATGCCGCCTGCAAAAAAGCATCTCGGGAATACGCTGCTGTTCAGGCACAGATAGCTGCTCTGGAAAGCAAAAATGCTACGCTGAATGCCGCCGCAAAAGAAATGGCGGAAAGCGATCAACTGCAGCAGGCAATGGCAGCTGTAAAAGGCGCTGTAGAAGAAAACTGCCAGCAATTAAAGGAGTTAAAGCAGGATTCGGACGCTCGTCTTACCTGTATGCGGCAAAAAATATGCGCCAGAAACGCAATGGGAAAAACCCTAAGCGACACTATGGATATGCTGGGAGCGGCTGTCAGCAAATGGCTGTACAGTGAAAGTCTTGCCTATGAAAACAGATATAAGGCCACTGCTATACGAAAGGAAAGCGCGGACAGGGCCATTATCGAAGAAAAGGCTCAAAAAATGATCGAAGCAGCCAGAGAGCAGGCAGCGCAGGCCGCCCCTTCTGCAAAAAGGCTGGGCAGTATCGCGCCTCCCGGCAAAAAACAGGTGAAAAAAAAGTTTTTCTAATGGGCCGCCAGCCAAACCTATCATTGCAGGCAGATAGCTGACAACAGATGATGAAAGGATTATAAAGAAATGAACCATAATCCAAACCAGGAGCCAAACAGCATACTCAGCCGGTTAACAGACGGTTTCAACGATGAATTCATCTCCCAGATGAAAGCCGCCAGGGAAGCTCAAAAAACCAGCGAGGAAAAGGAAGCGGCCTATAGACAGATAGAAAAGGAAGCCGCCAAAACTTCAGCAGAAGCTGAAAAAGCCTATTCCATATATAAAATGGCAGAAGAGATCACCCAAGCCCTGCTGGTTAAAGAGGCAGAAGCCCAGCTTGCGGCGGAAGAATCCCTTAATAAAGCTAACACAGAGATAGCCGGGAGCATAAGCCGGGATGACGGCCAACAAGTGCTTGACAAGACCAAACAGGCTCTGGACAATCTGGCTGCAGCAGCCAGAGATCAGCTTGCATACAGGAAAGAAGCCCGGGTCAATGCGGAAAAAGAGGAAGCCCGCCTGAATCTGGCTGCCGCCATCGCTGCAGTTAAAAATTCCCAGCTACTAATCAACAAAGCCAGGGCTTATGAGGAATATGTTCATTGCGAAAACCTTTCGCAGATATGCGACGCGCAAAACAGGATATATTTTTCCCAACTGGCAATGATGCATGAGTTTGAATATGCCAAGGATATCCAAAAACAACTTACTGAATTGATAAGGCAACAGCAGGAACTCACCGCGCAAGCCATCCAGATGAGCGATTCCCAGCATTTTGTGGATAATATCCGCAGTCAGTTGGCGGAAAAACTGCAAAATGTCAACAGAGAGCTGATCCCATACGAAAAGGAGTTGCTCACTGCCGCAGACAGGGAACAGATAGCAAAAAATGATTATGAGCTGGCGCTGGCAGAAGCCAACCAGGCTCAGGAAAGATTCATCCAAAAGGAGCGGGAGAGCCATATTCTGGAAGAGGCAGCCAAAAGCACTCATGACGCCGCTCAAAAAGAATATAACATTATTATTGAGCAGAACAATGCCAAAAGGGAAAAATCCAAAACAGCTATAAATCAGCTTACGGAAGCTGCAGGTAAGCTTTGGGAACAGGAGCGATCTCTGGAATCACAGATATATCAGCAGACCCTAAAAAGGATAGCTATAAATACCGAAAAAACCGCGCTGGAAACAACCCTGCAAAAAACCCTGGGCACCAAAAAGGAACTGGAAAGACTGCTCTCCAATGCCAATACCATAAACATAACTGATGATACGGCCAGCGCAGCAGATAAGCCGGAGATGCTTATCAAAAACGCACTTGATGAGGCGAACAATCAATTTTCCAGAGAAAGCGGACAGGTAGAGCAGTTAAATCATCTTTTAAATGCCCTTAATCAACAAATCAGCTATGATGAGATAAGAAGGGATCAGGCAAAAGCTTCTGCCGACGAGCTGGATAAACAACTGGCTGAGGCTCAGCAGAATTACAGGCTGCTGGATCTGGAGCTTAATCAAACAGAACAGCTGGGCCAAAACACCATGTCTGAACTGTGCGCAGTGGTGGACAGCAAATCCCGTTTGGCCCGCCAGAGCGCAGTAAGCAGCAAGCTGAAAGCTGACCAGCTGGCAGCTTCCCTGCAGAAAGCCGCCGATAAATTGGAAGCAGCCAAGCAGGATCTGCTTAATGCGGAAAACCAGCGCGAAACAGCCAAAAGACGGCTGAGCAATGCCATTGAACATGCGCAGCAGGATACTGCCGCCGCAGTAAGCAAACATGAATTGCTTATGCTCTCCGCCTGGGAGAAAAGCGAAAAGCTGCGGCTGGCGGCGGAAAGCAAGTATCAGGAGCTGGAATTACTGCTTAACAATGCCCGTACTGCAGCCGGCAAAGAGGATATATTTATCAGCAATGCAGAAAAAACAGCCGCAGAAGCCCAGGAGAAACTGGATAAAGCAAGGCAGCGTACAGCAGAATTGCTGAAAGAAAAAGCCAACGACTTCGCGATTATCGATGCTGCCACAGACAGAATACGCTCTTTGGATAATACCGAAGGTATGGATGCGGAGACCATGATATCCCAGGCTGAAGAACTGTCGGGCAGCCTGAAAGAAAAAATTAACGATATGCTGCAGGCTGATACGGATATCAAATATGCTCCCCATATGCCTTCTTTACAGATACCTCTTATCAGCGAACTGGGGCTGGATGAGCCTGCCCATATGGCCAAGCCCGTTTTTGACGGCGAACATATAGGCGCTGTCCTTACCAGTATGATCAGCGATCTTACAAAGGAATATGCTGACTGTGCGGCCAAAAAAATAGCAGCCTGGCAACAATCCTCCGATGCGGTGCAGCCAGTCAAAGCAGCTGCCATAACCGATGAAATAGAACTGGATGACGAATCCGCTGCGATTCCCTTTATACCGGAAGCTCTGGAGCAAATGAGCGGGGCTCAATTTGACGAGACCATTGCCAATGCCACCAAAGATGCCTTCAAGCAGCAGCTTGCCAAAACAGAGAAAACAAAAGATTCTGGGGCTGCTCCCAGTATAGCGGCAGAGGAATATCCCCAACCCGATGCTGAGGCAGAAACCATATGCGCCCTGGATGAGGATGCAGAACAAGAAACCACTCCTGATTCGGAAATTAACAGGGAGGATACAGATACTGTTTCTCCTGCAGAACAAACAAATATTGCCGGCGGGGAAATAGAAAAAACCGCAGAGCAAAGGCCCAGACGCGGCTTCCTTTTCTTCGGCAAACGCAAAAAGAAAGCCCAAGAAGAGCAGCCTGCAGTTTTGCCAGCCACAGCCGCCAAGCCTGCTGAACCCATATCTCAACCCCAGCCCATTACCGCTGCTGCCAAGCCCCAGACTGTTACTATAACAGCTACAGAGGATAAGGATCTTACCAATGATCTTGATGCCTCCCGGCTCAGCGTGGAGGTAGAAGAACATCGTCTGCAGCTTGCTGCCGAAACCTATGACCAACGGCAGCAGGATGACGCTGACAGCATTACGGAAGATAATGCGGAGGAGCGGATAAAAGAAGAAAAGCGCCGTCTGGCAGAAGCGGAATCTGCCCGCATAAGGGAAGAGGAAGAGGCTGCGCAACTTGCGGAAGAACTGGCTGCCGCCAGAGCAGCCCAGCAAAAAGCAGCAGATTTGGCTGCAGCGGAAAGACTGGCTCAAAGCGCTGCGGAAGACGCTATGCAGGCGGCAAAAGAGATCGGCCTATCCCAGGAGAATCTTCCCGGCAATATTCAGGAAGCTGCCGTATTGGCAAATGATTCTCCGGAGAAGGCGGAGCTGGCAGCCTATGGAGAATCTATGACCGATGACGATAGCCTTCCCCCAGCCGCTAATGATGTTGAGGAAGAAATGCGTAAGCTTATACTTTCCGATCTGCAAAAGGAAAAATAAGACCGGAAGATTTGCTCGACCATATTATGCCGTTTTAAAACAGCAGGAATAAGAGCAATTCTCTGTTATTCAGGAGATCGTTATGGATATAGAAAAGTCCAGGCAATTCATATACCGAAACGCCCGGCCGATTGATTTGGCAAGATGGCAATACTTTTTTGAAAACGGCAGCAAAAAACAAGTCCTAAATAATCTGGCAGCATATCAAAATGAAGACGGGGGTTTCGGCCACGGGCTGGAACCGGATTGCTGGAATCCAAATTCTTCCCCAATGCAAACATGGACCGCAACAGAAATCATCAGGGAAGT
>CAKQQU010000020.1 GCA_934271085.1 uncultured Bacillota bacterium
TCAGCCATCCTGAGATCGAGCATGGTAAAATAGTTATCGGTTTCACTCCTGATGAAGAGGTTGGTCACGGCCCCGACGCATTTGATATTAAACATTTCGGAGCTGACTTTGCCTATACCATTGACGGTGAAGCCGAAAATGAAATAGAATACGAAAATTTCAACGCTGCGGCCGCCCTTGTCAAGGTAAGCGGCTATTCCATTCATCCCGGTTCAGCCAAAGACAGAATGAAAAACGCCTGTCTGCTGGCTATGGAATATCATTATAAACTGCCTCAGGAGCAGGCACCGGTACATACCGAGGGATATGAGGGCTTTTTCCATCTGGGTTCCCTAGATGCGGATGTCGAGCACGCAACGCTGAAATATGCAATCAGAGATCATGACGCCGGTCTGTTTGCTGAAAAGAAAAAGGTTATGGAGCAGGCTGCGGCAGAAATGAATGGCAAATACGGCGATAATACTGTGGAACTTACCATAACTGACAGCTATTATAACATGAAGAAAAAGATTGAACCCCATATGCATTTGATCGAAAACGCCAAAAAGGCCATGGAGGAAGCAGGCCTTAAGCCCAAAGTACAGCCCATACGCGGCGGCACTGACGGGGCAAGGCTTTCTTATATGGGTCTTCCCTGCCCCAACCTGGGGACAGGAGGACATAATTTCCACAGCCGGTTTGAATATATATCAATACAATCCATGGAAAAAGTTACCCAGGTAATTATCAATTTGGTCAAACTTTACAGCAAATAAATATTGATAAAAACAAGAGCGTATCAACACAGGATGCGCTCTTATTCTTTGTACATTGTTAAAACCTGCTTTTTATTATTTCATCGATCAATTGTCCTCTGACCGGAGCAGTATCCCTGATATCGAAGGCTTTGGCCAGAATTTTTTTGGCGTCCGAGGCTTTTGAACCGTCAGCGCAGTGGATCTCTGCCAGCGGCTGCCCGGGTTCTATCCTGTAGCCCACCTTGGCGCGGAGGATAATACCGGCAGCCGGGTCCGGAATATCGGTAATTTTGCTGCGTCCAGCGCCGCTGATTAGCGAAGCCATACCGATCTCACGGGCATTAATGGCGTATACATAACCGCCCTGGGGTGCGGTATAGGTTTCAATGTATTTCGCTGCCGGCAGCGCTTGCGGAGAAAATATTCCCCCACCCTGGGCTTCTACCATCATTAAAAACCGTTCTTTCGCCGCTCCTGAATCCAGTTTTTCCTCAGCCATTTGCCAGGCTTCGGCATGTTCGGCCGCTACTCCCGACAGCAGCAGCATCTGGGATGCCAGCTCCAATACCACTTGCCGCAGATCATCTACCCTGCCGCCGTTCAGCACATCCCAGGCCTCTTTGATTTCCAAAGCGTTGCCTATGGCAAAGCCCAGGGGCTGCTCCATTGAACTGAGGACGGCAGCCGCTTTTTTACCCGCCGCCGCAGCAGTGGCCACCAGCGCTTCGGCCAGTAAACGGCTTTTGGTAATATCCGGGAAAACGGCTCCGCTACCGTATTTGACGTCAAATACCAGTACATCAGCGCCTGTAGCCAGTTTTTTACTGAGAATACTGGATACTATCAGAGGTATGCTGTCCACCGTAGCTGTTGCATCCCGCAATCCGTAAAGTATCTTATCTGCAGGCGCCAGGTTGGCGGATTGGCTGATGATGGCGATACCAATATCTTTGACCTGCCCGATAAATTCCTTATCGGATAATTGGCATCTGAAGCCCGGTATGGCAGCCAATTTATCCAAAGTGCCGCCTGTATGCCCTATACCGTTGCCGGACATTTTGGCAGCTTTAAGTCCGCAGGCAGCTACCAGCGGCATCAGTACAGGAGAAACCTTATCCCCTACACCGCCGGTTGAATGTTTGTCAACTTTTACCCCGGGAATAGACGAAAGATCCATCCTGTCTCCCGATTCAGTCATTGCTTTTACCAAAGCGGCTGTTTCGTTAATATCAAAGCCGTTTATTCGCCCAGCCATAAGCATGGCCGCGCTTTGATAATCAGGAATCGTCCCGTTTAAGCAGCCTTTTACCCAAAATTCAATTTCTTCGGCGGAAAGGGGCTTGCCGTTTTTCTTTTTATCCAGCAGTTCATACATTAGCATTGGCTATAACCTCGGCACAATTTCTTTTATCAATGCAGAGAATTTTTTTTCTACCTGACGTCCTGTTTCCATCACTTCCTCATGGTTAAGAGGATTTTTACTTATGCCTGCAGCCATATTTGTTATACAGGATATGGCAAGCAGCCTGATGCCCATCTGGCAGGCGGCGATAGCTTCCGGTACTGTGGACATGCCTACTGCGTCGGCCCCCAGCATTTTCAGCATTCTGATTTCCGCCGGTGTTTCGAAGGTGGGGCCGGAAAGGCCGCAGTATACGCCCTCTTTGACAGCTATAGCCAGATCTTTGGCAGCGCTTTTGGCAATTTCCCTGTACTGCGGGTCGTACATTCTGCTCATATCAGGAAAGCGCGGACCCCATTCATCGCAGTTTTCACCCCGCAAAGGATTGTAGCCGGTCAGATTTATATGATCGCTTATTAACATAAGATCGCCGGGAGTAAAATCAGGGTTTATCCCTCCTGCGGCATTAGTCAGAATAAGCCTGCTGCAGCCTAATTCGTGGAGAACGCGTACCGGCAGGATAACAGTGTGGGGATCGTGTCCTTCATAATAGTGAAAACGTCCGCTGAAAGCATAAACTGCCCGGCCGTTAAGCTTGCCCCAGATAAGTTTGCCGCTATGCCCGGGGATAGTCGGCGCGGGGAAATGGGGAATATCCGAATAATCCAGCGGCTTCTTTTCTTCTATGATATCCGTAAGAGAACCCAGGCCGGAACCCAGAACCACAGCCAGATCAGCCGGGGGTAATGCAGTCTTTACCGCCAGGCTGGCCTCCCGTATAGACTGTATCTCCTGCTGAAGTTTTTCACTCATAATTAATCCTCCCTGATTATTTCTTTTAAGAATGATTTGCCAACAGTAAAATCCCTTGCTCCCAAATATTCTGCAGCAGTTCTGCCCAGATCTGCGAAAGTTGATCTTATTCCAAGGCATACGGGCTTGATTTTTGCGCCGTATACCAAAAGCGGCACATACTCTCTGTTATGATCCGGGCTTGGGTAAGAAGGATCATTGCCATGGTCGGCGCAGATGACCAGGATATCATCATCGCTTAAAGCGGAAAGTAATTGGGGTAAATAAGCGTCGAAACGTTCAATGGCTTTGCCGTAGCCAATGGTATCGTTACGGTGCCCGTAAAGAGTATCAAAATCCACAAAATTGGCGAAAATAAAACCTTCCTGGTTTTCCGCAAGAGCACGGAGCAGGGATTGCGCACTTTCAGCATTATTATGGCCCGGGTAGGCTTTGTCAATATGGCATCCGGCAAAGATATCGTAAATCTTTCCTATGCTGATTACCGGTATACCTGACCTGCGGCATTGCTCCAGCAGGCAGCTTGCCGGCGGTATAAGGGAAAAATCCCTGCGGTTTTCCGTACGCCGAAAGCCCTCCTTTGCATTACCCACAAAGGGTCTGGCGATCACCCTTCCCACTGCATGTTTTCCCTGAAGCAGCCCCCGGGCAATGCGGCATATCTTATACAGATCGTCCGGAGGAATTATAGCTTCGTGGGCAGCCACCTGAAAAACGCTGTCAGCCGAAGTGTAAACAATAGGGCTGCCCGTGGCCAGATGTTCCTCGCCCAGATCTTCAATGATCTGTGTGCCTGAAGCAGGACAATTCCCCAGAATATCTCTGCCAATAGCTTTGCGGAACGGATCGATTATCTCATCAGGAAACCCTTGGGGATAAGTAGGCAGCCTGTTGGCTAAAATTATCCCTGATATTTCCCAATGCCCGCTGGTAGTATCCATGCCCGCAGAAGAAGCAGCCATTTTACCCCAGGCCGCTTTAGGGTAAGCAGCCGGGGTCTGCCCGGCGAGTGGCAGAATATTTGCCATGCCCAAAGCGCATAAATTGGGTATGCAGAGTTTTTCATATTCAGCAATATGTCCCAGAGTATTGGCGCCAATGCTGTTGTAATCGGCAGCGTCTGGCAGTTCTCCTACGCCAAGGCTGTCCATAACGGCAATAATAAACCTTTTCATAGTTCTCCTTCTAATTCATTGTACTGCTTCATTTATGCAATTTTGCCCGGGGGTGATTTTTATTATATATTTCTTTCAGCTTGCTTTTATCCAGATGAGTGTATATCTGGGTAGTCATTATATCGCTGTGTCCAAGAAATTCCTGCACGATACGCAGATCGGCCCCGTTTTCCAGCATATGGGTGGCGGCGCTGTGGCGCAGGGTATGGGGATGTATATTATCGTAACCTAATTTTTTGCCATAACCTTCTATAATGCGCCAAAGTCCGCTGCGGCTGAGCTTATTGCCAAAACGGTTCAGAAAAAGTTCCTGAGTGTTTTTTAGACCCAAAAGCGAAGGACGGGCCCTGCGCAGATAATCGTTTACCGCATCCAGCGCGTAATCGCCAACCGGTACTATCCGCTCCTTATCACCTTTACCGCGGCAGCGCAGAAGCTGCAGGTCAAAATTGATATCGTAAAGGGTCAGGCCTGCTGCCTCAGAAACACGCAGTCCGCAGCCGTACATAAGCTCCAATATCCCTTTGTCCCGGCAGCCCAGAGCTGTAGAAGTATCGGGCAGGGACAGTAGCTTATCAGTTTCGCCGCTTGATAATACGTCAGGAAGGGGCCGTAATCTTTTGGGAGTAGACATATTCTGGCTTATATCATGCTGCTGCAGATGCTCTGTCTGCAAAAAACGGCAGAATCCCCGGATTGCCGAAGAATGGCGTCCCAAAGTAGCCGCGCTCTTCCCCTCGTCCTTTAATTTAGCAAGATAGGCTATAATGTGCTCCGGCCTAAGCATTTCCGGCTCGCAGCAGCCATTTTCGCAGCAAAAGGCAAAAAACGACCTTAGATCCCTGCCATAATTATCGATGGTATTAGCAGAAAGAGATCTTTCCCGCAGTTGATCCAGATAATTGACCAAAGCCGTATCCAATGAGTTTTTTTCAGACTGGGCCAAATCAAAAGCCTCCCGGCGCAGATTAGTGAATTATTTCTTCGCCAGCCCACTGATTCCTGCTATCTGTCCAGCAAAGTAAGCTGTTCCTGCCAGTATGAATCCAGAGTTTCATATACGCGCACAGGTTCGCCCGGATAATGCTGTTTATCCTGTCCTTCTTGCAAGCCGCTTTCCAAATCATCAGTCAATTCAGTTTCCGCACTGGCAATGGCGCTCCCCTTGTCCTGAAAAATTACCAGAAAGAATCCCAGCAAGGCCATAAGCAGCAAAGCAATAACAATTATCCTTTTTTTGGAAAATCTAAATGATAAGACGTACATGATTATCACCTCCGGGTAATTATATGCCGGGAAGTGTCATATATAACAAAAATACGGAAGGCCGGCGCTATTTTAGCGCCGCTGAATTGTCATAATTTATTATGTTTGATTTATTATGTTTGCCTGCAGCCTGCTTCCGGCAGATCATAATAATCCAAAAGACAGGCCACAAAAAGTAGCCTGTCTTTGTAATTGGCTGTAAAGCTATTCTGATTAAGGGAATACCCCAAAAATAATCAGGCTTATTCGTTTTCCTTCTCGGCCTTGGCTGCCGCAATAACTTTTTCAGCGATGTTGGCGGGAACCTCTTCGTATCTGGCAAATTTCATGGTAAATTTGCCGCGTCCCTGGGTGATGGATTTGAGGTCGATGCTGTAACGGTACATCTCGGACAGCGGAGCCTGAGCGTGGATCAGCTGACGATTGCCCTGTTTCTCCATGCCCATGATACGGCCGCGTTTGGTATTCATATCGCCCATAATATCGCCCATATACTGATCGGGAACGAGGATATCAACATCCATAACGGGCTCCAGAAGTATGGGCTTAGCCTGCTCGCAGGCTTTCTTAAATGCCAGGTTAGCAGCGATTTTAAAGGCCATTTCCGAAGAGTCTACTTCGTGGTAGGAACCATCGATAAGAGTGATATGGATATTGGATGCAGGGAAACCGGCCAAAACGCCTTCGGCCATGGATTCGCGCATACCTTTTTCAACGGCCGGGATATACTGCTTGGGAACAGAACCGCCGAAGATCTGCTCTTCAAAAACAAATTCATTGTCAGGATCATAAGCTATGTTGATCTTGACATGGCCGTACTGACCGTGGCCGCCGGACTGCTTTTTATGCTTGCCTTCCACATTTTGAGCGGAACCGCGGATAGATTCACGATAAGGCACTTTAGTCTCAACAGGATCCACTTCCACGCCAAACTTGCTGGCCAGACGGGAAATAATAATATTCAGATGTGCCTCGCCTACGCCGGTGATCAGGGTCTGCTTGGTCTCGGCGTTCTTTTCATAACGCAAAGTGGGATCTTCTTCCAGCATTCTGTTAATAGCATTGCCCAGCTTATCCTCGTCGGCTTTGGTACGGGGAACAATGGCAATGGTCAGGGTCGGTTCGGGGAAGTCAATACCTTCCAGAACGATGCCGCTGTCTTTGATAGTCAGGGTATCGCCGGTAACGGTGGAAGTAAGCTTGCTTACAGTTGCGATATCACCCAGATTTACTTCGGGAAGAGCAATAGCGGTTTTACCCTGCATGGTAGATACCTGGGCAACCTTTTCATCCACCTTTTTATTGGCGTTGAACATTGTGGAATCGCCCTTGATCTTACCGGAAAATACTTTAAACATGCTGATACGGCCAACAAAAGGATCGGCCAGGGTCTTGAATATCAAGGCTGCGGGAGGATTATTGGCCTCTGCAGGATCGATAGTGGCCAAGGGGGAAGGAGCATAGTCTATGATCAGATTGAACAGCAGATCAGTACCGATATTTTTGGTTGCGCAGCCACAGGCAACAGGAACTACCTTGCCGGCTTTTACCCCTTCTTTAAGGCCGAGCATGATCTCATCATCAGTCAGCTCTTCCCCATCCAGATATTTCATGGTAATATCATCGTCGCCTTCAGCGGCGGCTTCGATCATCATTTCCCGGTAATGTGCCACATCGTCCATCATATCGGCGGGAATATCGATCTCTGTAGCTTTGCCGTTGGCATATTTGTAAGCCTTCTGGGCGATCAGGTCAACGATCCCGTCAAAGCCTGCTTCCTTGCCGATAGGCAGCTGAACGGGAACTACCTGACGGGTCAATTTTTCTTTCATGGAATCCAGAGCTTTAACAAAATCAGAGTTTTCGCGATCAAGTTTATTGATAAAACCGATAATGGGCAAGGATCTTTCATCAGCCAATTCCCAGATGATCTCTGTGGAAACTTCCACGCCGGCTACGGCGTCTACCATCATAACCAGGCAGTCGGCAACTCTGATGGTGCTGGAAACTTCGCCGAAGAAATCGGAAAAACCGGGAACGTCCAAGACATTGATCTTGTGGTCATGCCATTCGCAGGCTACCAAAGAGGTGTTGACGGTGCTCTTGCGTTTCAATTCCTCGGGATGATAGTCAGCTACAGTATTGCCGTCATCGACTTTGCCCATGCGGGAGGTTGCCCCTGTAGAAAATATCATTGCTTCAGTCAGAGAAGTTTTGCCTGCACCCTGATGAGCAACGATACCAATATTACGGATTTTTTCACTAGGATAAACCTTCATTTAATATCCTCCTTCACTGCTGTCTGATCAAAAAAATACTACCAATAAATATTATATCAAATAATCAAAAAACCCTTTTTTCTGGGAAAAATAAATGGATAACCGCATATAATTAGCCATGAAAAACACTATAGCTAAAAACAGCCTGCTATTTGGCACTTTTATACTGCTTGGCTCAAACATAATTGTTAAAGGGCTAGGTTTTTTCTATCGCATGGTTCTGGTGCGCATACTTGGCACAGAAGGCGTGGGACTGCTGGAAATGGCTACGCCTTTATTCAGCTTTCTTCTGGTTTTAGCCGGCTGCGGTGTGCCAACAGCCCTTTCGCAGCTTATAGCTTCCCGCAAAACAGATGATAAGCGCATTATTTTTTCCACTTCTGTAATTTTGTTGCTGTCAGGCGGCGCCTTGATCACTGCCCTATCCTATCTGGCGCTTCCATGGATGATAAAAAATTTTGCCCCTGACAGGCGGGTTGACCTCTGCCTGAAAGCCATGCTGCCGGCAATAATAATCATCTGTATAGCCTCGGCATTCCGCGGCTTGTTCCAGGGTATCAAAAAAGTATCCTCTTTGGGAATGAGCCAGAATATAGAGCAGATAGTCAGGGTAATAACCGGTATTTTTCTTACTGCAAATTTTGTTGCCTGCGGCTTTTCGCTGGAGCAGCAGGTGACAGCAGCCTCCATTGCTACTGTATGCGGGGAATTTGCCGGGCTGATATATTTATTTATCTGTTTCAGGCTATCGTCGGGAAGCATCTTTAATTCACTGGGAAATTCAGGCAGATTCAGCAGGAAAGGGGCCGGCAGTTTACTGGGCATGGGGCTGCCTCTTACCGGCAGCAGGCTGGTCAGCAGCGGTATAATGATGCTGCAGGCCTTTTTGATACCAATATGCCTGAGAGCCGCAGGCTGGGATATACGGGCAGCTACAGAAATATACGGACGTTTTTCCGGTGTAGCTATGTCACTTCTGCATTTACCAGGTGTATTCACTGCAGCTTTATCTGTATCCGTTCTTCCTGCTGTAGCGGAAAGCATGTCCTATGCTGATAACGGCAAAAAAATTCTGGAACAGAGGACAAATATTTCTCTGCAGGCCACATCCGTGTTTTCGCTACTGGGAATGGTGCTGTTATTCATTTTAGCCGATCCCCTTTGCAGGATGCTGTTTAATGATCCTCCGGCTGCGTCTTTGCTGCGCCTGTTAATACCGGGTGGTATTTTCTTTTATCTGCAGATAACCCTGACCAGTATACTTCAGGGGCTTGGCGAGGCTAAGGTGCTGCTAGTAAATAATGTGGCCAGCGGCGGCATACTGATAGCCGGTATATTGCTGCTGACTCCCCTGCCCACTCTGGGAATCAGAGGAGCAGCTATAGCCACAGATATATGCTGGTTCAGTAGTTATATTCTTAATCTTATCAGTTTGTATCACAAAAGAGAGATCAAACTGGACTGGGGTAATATACTTGGCAAACCTCTGGCCGCAGCCGGCATAATCTTTCTGATGTGGGGAGCGGCAGTTTTACTTATGCCCCAAATAAATACAAATACCGGATTGCTGCAGCTGCTGCTGAAAGCGGCCGTAATATCCGGTATTTATCTGATTATTTTATTTTTCAGCGGCGGAATGCCTGCGATCAGGCATAAATAACCCTGTGTTTTTCAGCTCATTTAGCATACCGTAATCCGTATGATCAAGCTGCAGGGGGGTAATGCTGACATATCCTGCATTACAGGCCTCCACATCGCTGCCGGTTCCGCATTTGCTGTCGTCAAATTCACCCTGCAGCCAGTAATAATCATTGCCTCTGGGGTCGACCCTTTTGATAAAAGGTTCCGTGTACCAGCGCCATCCCATGTGGGTATATTTTATGCCTTTAATATCCTCCGGTACGGATCCGGGAACATTGATATTAAAAAACACTTTTGGCTTGAAATCAGAGGCCGCCATTTGCAGGCAGATGTCTGCAGCCAGCCTGGCAGCATATTCATAGTTGGCCTGGCCTACTCCACGGCGAATACCTGCAGCGGATATGGCAATAGCGCAGCAGCCGCTGCAATAACCCTCGGTAGCTCCGGCCACAGTGCCGGAATAAATTATATCTGTACCCAGATTTGGCCCGTGGTTGATACCGGAGACTACCACGTCCGGCAGAAAACCCAAAAGTTCCTCCAGCGCCAGTTTGGCGCAATCAGCCGGGGTACCGTCTATGGCCCAGGCATTATCGGTTATACCGGGCAGCGACTGTCTGTGAGCCCGCAAAGGCTGCGTAGTGGTAAGACCATGGCTGGCGCCGCTTTGTTCTGCGGAAGGAGCCGCTACATAAACATCAGCTATGCGGGCCAGTTCCCTGCCCAGAGTATGCAGTCCCGGGGCATTTATTCCATCGTCATTGCAAATAAGGATTCTAATCGTATATTCCTCCAATTCTCGAAAGGGGCCAATAGCGGAAAACTGCCTTCCCCTTGATATTTTCTTCAGGCAAAAATGGTTCGGCCCATCTATGGCTGTCTATGCTGTCATTGCGGTTATCGCCCATAACAAAATAGCAGTTCTCAGGTATAGTCACCGGTCCGTACTCATAATCAGGCGCCTCCAGGATATAATCCTCGTAAAGCGGCTCGTTATTGATATAAACAAGCCCGTCCCTAACCTCCAGAGTCTCCCCGGGCAGACCGATAACTCTTTTGATCAGATCCTGCCTGCTGTTGAATTCCTCGGGAGGAGTGAATACGATAATATCCCCTCTTTCAGGCTCATTGCCAAAAACATAAGCCAGCCGCCAAAGTATTACCCTGTCGCCTACCTCAATAGTGGGAACCATGGATGTGGAAGGTATCTGGCGGCTGTCCACCAGAAATCCTTTTACCACAGCAGCCAAAGCTACCGCGCATAGAATTATTATGATTATCTCTTTTGCCCATGCACCTGCTGTCGTTTTTTTCTTACCATTTTTCTGAGGATGATCTTTATTTTCCATTTTTAATCATCTTCCTTACAATTTATTGTCGGCCTGCCTTAATCAGGCTAAGCGCCTCAGCCCTGGTAGCGTTTTTATGAAAGATACCTCTTACCGCAGATGTGACAGTAAGAGAGCCGGGCTTTTTTACTCCCCTTATGCTCATGCACATATGTTCCGCTTCCAGAATTACCAGTACGCCCTTGGGGCGCAATACCTCCATCATCGCTTCCGCAATCTCTGTAGTCAGCCGCTCCTGTACCTGCAGCCTGTGGGAATAACCTTCCACCACTCTGGCTATCTTGGATAAGCCGGTGATGCGTCCGCCTTCGGGAATATAGGCAACATGGGCTTTGCCTATAAACGGCATCAAGTGGTGTTCGCATATCGAGAAAAACGGTATATCGCGAACTATCACCATTTCTTCATGCTTGTCTTCGGTAAACTGGGTTATCAGGTGCTCTTTGGGCTCCATATCCATGCCGTCAAGAATTTCTTCATACATATTGGCGACCCGGACGGGCGTGCGCTGAAGTCCTTCCCGCTCGGGGTTTTCGCCTATGGCCGCCAGTATCTCTGATACTGCGGCCGCTATTCTTTCCTTGTCCATTACGACCTCCGTAAATATATAGTTCCGGAAAACAACATTGTTAGGAACTTTATTATAAATAATATGCTAAAACAGTTTTATCGTCAAGCATAAAGCACCCTTGTACGCATATCTTTGATATATAAACAATAAGGAGGCAATCATGTCAGCTAATATTCAGGATCTGTTCAATATCAAAACCATAAAAAGCCTGGCAGCAGGCGTAGGAATAACCCTGCTGGCAACGGTGCTGTTTTCTCTTCTGGCAGGAGGTATAGTATATTTTTCACCTCTCAACGACAGTTGCCTGCTGCTGTGCGCAGCCCTGGTGGAAATTTTTTCCGCTCTGGCCGGAGGTTTTACGGCAGCCAGGCTAAACGGCAGCCGCGGCCTGATAACAGGTCTGCTTTGCGGGGTGATCGCAGCCGTAATACTTATCCCGGGAAGCAGCAATTCCCTGCCCTCTCTCATCAGTATACCAAGCTTGCTTATTCCCGGCGCTGTGGGCGGTATTGCCGGCAGAAACTAAGCGTCGTAAATAAAAGGACATGGCGATTAACGTCATGTCCTTTTATTTTGAGTAGTTTGGGCAAACAGCAAATTACCTGCTGCAAATTTTCCGGCCGCAGCCTGAAAGCAACCTTGTTACCATGCTTTGCTATTTCGCGGCAGACTCCAGATAATCGGCGATATTATCCAAAAAAGGCATCTGGATATCTTCTATCTGGCCTTTATCCACAGCCTGGGCGACCAGGGGATCAATAGGTATTTGGGCTATATGGGACACGTCATAGGAGAGGGCTATCTGCTCCAGATGGCTGTCTCCGAAAATATGGTGCTCCTTGCCGCAATCCGGACAGGTAAAATAGCTCATATTTTCCACAAGAGCCAGAATGGGAACATACATGGCGTTGGCCATTTTAGCTGCCTTTTCAACTATCATTGCTACCAGCTGCTGCGGGGATGAAACAATAATTACCCCATCCAAAGGCAGGGACTGAAAAACAGTAAGCGGCACATCCCCTGTTCCGGGAGGCATATCCACAAACATATAATCCACATCCCCCCAGTTTACTTCCGTCCAGAACTGTCTGGCAGTACCGGCTATGACCGGCCCGCGCCATATAACTGCATCGGTGGTATTTTCCAGCAAAAGATTCAGGGACATTATCTTTATGCCCGTTTTGCTCTCCACAGGGTAAAGGCAGGTATCGTCAGAGGTGGCCTTACCGGTCAGACCGAATGCCTGCGGTATGGAAGGTCCGGTAATATCCGCGTCAAGGACAGCCGTCTTATAACCGCGCCGGTGCATGGCAACGGCCAGCATGGAGGTGACCAGGGATTTGCCTACACCGCCCTTGCCGCTGATAACGCCGATGACATGTTTGATATTACTGCCCTGGCAGGGTGCTACTTTCATGCTTTCCAGCGTCTTTTTTTTATCACTGCAGGAAGCATGGCAGTGGGAACAATCGTGTGAACAGGATTCGCTCATTTTTATCTCTCCTTTATTTTTTAACCGGCATAACTTATTACCGATTATTTTACCACTTGTATACGTACAATAATACAACGTTTATAAACTTTGGACAAGTACATCTTTGATAATCCAAAGCCAGGTGACTCTATTTACAAAAAAAAAATATCATGGTATTATTTAATCTATTCTAATATGTTAAATAAGGGAGTGATAGTATGAAAAAAGGCATTGTCTTCCTTACATTGATATTTTGTCTTTGTCTTGTCTGCTGCGGCTGCAATAATCAGGCTGCCGTTGATGATAGTGACGGTAAACCCATTATAGCAGTATCCATACCGCCGGAGGCAGCTTTTGTTAAAGCAATCAGCGGCGATATTTTCGAAGTTGTTACTATGGTACCTGCGGGCAACAGCCCTTCAAATTATGAACCTACTCCGGCGCTTAAAGAGCAGTTTTCCCAGGCTTGCATATATTTTTCCATCGGCGTTCCTACAGAAGCAAACAATATACTTCCTTACGTTTCCCCGGATACAAAAGTGGTTTCCCTTAATGACGGAATAATGAACGAATATCCGGAACTGCTTCTGGACGGCAAGCGTGATCCCCATATCTGGCTTTCTCCCAAAAGGGTCATTGCCATGTGCGAGATCATTAACAGCGAGCTTGCCCAGATAGATCCCGAAAATGCCGATGTTTATCAGGCAAATACAGAAGCTTATATTCAGCAGCTGCAGCAACTGGATGCAGATATCCGGGAAGTTTTAGCTGATGTAAAAAACCGTAAATTTATTGTATTCCACCCGGCATTCGGCTATCTGGCCGACGACTACGGGCTGCAGATGTACGCGCTGGAAGAAGGGGGCAAGGAAGCCACCGCAGCCCATCTGCAGGAAATGATCGATCTGGCTAAAGATGAGAATATAAAGATAATCTTCTACCAGGCAGAAATAGACAGCCATCAGTCCCAATCCTTTGCTGAAGAGATAGGCGGTAAAACTATTATGATGGATCCTCTTTCTGAGGATTACATTGAAAACATGAAAAGCATGGCACAGTTAATGGCCGAGGTGATGGAATGAGCGAAACAGCCCTTCACATCGAAAAATTGTATGTCAGCTATGGGCAAACTCAGGCATTATCCTGCGTTTGCCTTGATGTGCTGGATAAAGAATTCTTAGGAATAATCGGGCCCAACGGCGGAGGTAAGACAACATTACTCAAGGCTATTCTGGGGCTTATACCTATTCAGTCCGGTGAAATCAGGATATATGGCCAGAAATTTATGCATGGTAAAACGCCGGTGGGCTATGTACCCCAGTTTTCACTTGTGGATCGCCGCTTTCCCATTACAGTAAGGGAGGTGGTGCTTTCGGGAATGGTAAAGGGAGGTATCCATCCCTTTTATCGCTATACTGCTCAGCAAAAAGAAAAAGCCAGTCAGCATCTGCATACAGTAGGATTGGAAAATCTGGCTGGCCGCCAGATATCCCAGTTATCAGGGGGCGAATTTCAGCGTATGCTTATAGCCAGAGCCCTGGCAGTTGAACCAAAGCTGCTGCTTTTGGATGAACCTACCGCCAGCGTGGATCCTAATTTCAAAGAGCAGTTTTATGAACTCCTGGAAAAGCTGAATAAGGATATGACTATCATGATGGTCACCCACGATCTGCTGGCTATTTCATCCAAGATCAGGCGCATTGCCTGTATCAATCATGGCGTTGTCTATCACGGAGACCCTGTGCTTACCCAGGAAGTGGTGGAAGAAATGTACAGTTGTCCTGTTGATCTCATAGCCCATGGCGTTCCTCATCGGGTCCTGGGCGCTCACGGAAAGGGGTGCGACCATTGCTAGATGCTCTTTTCCAATATCAGTTTTTGCAAAACGCAGTTTTTGCCTCTATATTGGCCAGCATTGTCTGCGGTGTTATCGGGGTAATAATAGTCGAAAAGAGATTGCTGATGATGAGCGGCGGCATTGCGCATACAGCCTATGGAGGAGTGGGTTTAGGTTATCTGCTGGGCTTTGAGCCGATTCTGGGAGCCATGGGCTTTTCAGTGGCAGCCGCCTTCGGTATTGGCGCAGTCAAGCGCAAGGGCGGCGGCGGTACTGATGTTATCATCGCCATGCTCTGGGCACTGGGAATGGCGCTTGGTATAGCTTTTATAGGTATAGCGCCGGGATATCCCCCTGATATGGATTCCTATCTGTTCGGCAATATTCTCTCAGTTACCAGAAAAGACCTGCTTACCATGGTCATTATGACTGCTGTTATCATTGCGGTGATTTTTATTTTTTACAATGACTGGAAGCTTTATCTGTTCGACGAGGAATTTGCCAGCATTATCGGTCTGAAAACGACCTTTCTTGAATACCTGCTGCTGGTAATGGTGGCCTTGACTGTAGTTGTGATGATCCGCGTGGCGGGAATAATCCTGGTAATAGCTCTTTTCAGCGCTCCGGCAGCCATTTCCCAGATGCTCACGGATAAGCTCAGCAGAAGGATGATATACGCGATAATCCTGGGAATATTATTCTGCCTGAGCGGACTGACAGTTTCTTATTTATGGGATATTGCTTCAGGCGCAACTATCATAATTATATCCGTTATTTGCTACGCTATCGCTGCCCTGATAAAAAATTTGCATAATAAAAGACTGTTAAGATTAAAGAGGGCCAAATAAGTTTATTCAACTGTTATAAATTATTACCATAAAAGTATGCCGTGCTACACGGCATACTTTTTTAGCGTTTGTATTAGTAAGAATAATTACTGAAATTTCTTGACTTTCCCTGACCTTCTGCTATAATTTAAGTATAGAGTTAGGAAAAGCATATGATACAGAGAATCGGAAAGGCCGTTTATGAGTACTTTATCCAATCAAATAGAAGCATATTTAAAAAAACTTATGGCAGCATCGGATACGGGAATAATAGAGATAAAGCGCAGCGATCTGGCGGAAATTTTCATGTGTGTCCCCTCCCAGATAAATTATGTATTATCTACCCGTTTTTCGGGCAATCAGGGATATATTGTGGAAAGCCGGCGGGGCGGCGGCGGTTTTGTTCGTATAATTCGCCTGTCAATGGACAATGAACCGAATCTTACAGCCATGCTGGAAACTGCAGGCGAAAGAAAGGTCAGTCTTCAGGCCGGAGAAAAGCTGATAGAAAGGCTGCTTGACGAGGAATTTATCAGCAAAAGGGAAAGCATGATAATAAAAGCGATGATTACGGATAAGGCAATAGGTAAAACAGAAGATCCCGATTCTCTCAGAGGAGACCTGCTCAACTCTGTTTTACTGCTGCTATTACGAGATGATTTTGCATAAACTGAAAATAATATCTGGCAATCGGAGGTGTTGACAATGTTATGTCAGGTATGTAAAGAACGGGAAGCTACTGTTAGGGTTACAAAAGTAGAAAACGGCAAAAGGGAAACGCAATTTTTATGCGATAAATGCGCAGCTGAAACCGGTGCCCTGAATATGTTTGGCGGATTCGGCATTGTTACGGATCATCCCGAACAGGTAAACCGGGTAAGCAGGCGCCTGACTGAGCGCGCAAGAAAAGCTTTGGCTTTGGCCGAGCAGGAAGCTCGTGAACGCCACAGCGGTTATATAAACACAGAGCATATGCTGCTGGGTCTTTTTCAGGTAGAGGACGGCATGGCCGCTAAAATTCTGGACGACCTTAATCTGAGCGAGCAGCTTTTGTCGGAAAATATTGACGACGAGGCAAATTACGGAAGCAGTTTCCGCGGCTTTTCTCCCCAGGCTAAACGTGCCCTGCAGCTGGCAGTGGAAGAAGCTGTGCGCTGCGGCGTCAGTTTTGTGGATACCGAGCATCTTCTGCTGGGTCTGGCTGCGGAAGAAGAAGGCGCTGCCTCTAACTGGCTACGCTCCATGGGCGAGGCCGGGGTACGGCGCATCCGCCAGATAATAGGCCGGGAAATGCAATCTTCCCACAGCGGCGAAGATTATGATAACGATCAGTCGCCATATGGCGATGATGATATTCCCCAGCGGCATAAAAGCAAAACGCCTGTTATAGATAAATTTGGTCGCGACCTTACGCAAATGGCCCAGAAGGATCAGCTTGATCCGGTTATTGGCCGGGAAAAGGAAATCGAAAGGGTCATCCAGATACTTTCCCGCCGTACCAAAAACAATCCTGTGCTTATCGGCGAACCTGGCGTGGGCAAGACAGCCATTGTAGAAGGTCTGGCCCAAATGATAACCGACGGACGCGTACCGGAGACTATCAGCGGCAAAAGGGTCGTGGCTCTGGATATGGGATCTATGGTGGCCGGCAGCAAATTCCGGGGCGAGTTTGAAGAAAGAATGAAAAAAATGATCGATGAGATCAGAGAAAACAAAAATATCATCCTTTTTATAGATGAGCTGCATACCCTTGTTGGTTCAGGCGCCGCGGAGGGCAGCATTGACGGGGCAAATATTCTCAAGCCCGCCCTGTCCAGAGGGGAGCTTCAATGTATTGGCGCAACAACGATAAACGAGTACCGCAAATATATTGAAAAGGACGCTGCTTTGGAGCGCCGTTTCCAGCCTGTGATGGTAGGAGAACCCAAAGAGGAAGATGCGCTGCAGATAATGCGCGGATTAAGAGATAAATACGAAGCACACCACCGTGTTCAGATTACCGACGATGCCCTGGAAGCGGCTGTGCAGCTTTCCACCCGTTATCTCCCCGACCGCTTTTTACCGGACAAGGCGATAGATCTGGTGGACGAGGCAGCCAGCAAGATCCGATTGCAGGCGTACACTACCCCGCCTGACCTGAAAGATATGGAAAACCGGCTGGAAAACCTGCGCAAGGAAAAGGAAGCGGCCATAAACGCTCAGGAATTTGAAAAAGCAGCTCATCTGCGGGACGAAGAAAAGACCCTTCAGGAAAAAATTGACAATGACCGGAAAGGCTGGCAAAAGGAAAAAACAAGCCAGCTAAAGGTGGTGGATGCTCAGCAGATAGCGGCAGTTTTGGCGGATTGGACCGGCATACCATTGGCCAGGCTCAATCAGCAGGAAAGCGAAAGGCTGCTGCATCTGGAAGAACTGCTGCATCAAAGGGTGATCGGCCAGGACGAAGCTGTTACCAGCATAGCAAAAGCTGTCCGCCGGGCCAGGGCAGGTTTAAAAGATGCGAAACGGCCTATTGGCAGCTTTATCTTTCTGGGCCCCACAGGAGTTGGCAAAACAGAGCTGGCCAAGGCTCTTGCCAATATTATGTTCGGCAGCGATGATGCCATGGTTCGCCTGGATATGAGCGAGTATATGGAAAAATTTTCCGTATCCCGCCTGGTAGGAGCTCCCCCCGGATATGTTGGTTATGAGGAAGGCGGGCAGTTGACCGAAGCAGTACGCCGCCGTCCCTATTGTGTGGTGCTTCTTGACGAGATCGAAAAAGCTCATCCTGATATATTTAACCTGCTGCTTCAGGTACTGGAGGACGGGCGGCTCACAGACAGCAACGGCCATACCGTGGACTTTCGCAATACCATTATCATCATGACATCCAATATAGGAGCAAGTTCAGTCAACCGTGCCAGGTCTATGGGCTTTGCTTCCTCTGATAACGGGACTGATGACAAATATCAGGAAATTAAAAACCGGATGCTGGATGAGTTGAAGAAAACATTTAAACCGGAATTTCTTAACAGGATAGATGATACCATAGTTTTCCGTCCTCTCAATGAAGCGGAGATCAAAAAAATTGCCCAGCTTATGATATCCGAGGTCGATCAGAGGCTTTCCCGCCATGGGCTTTCCCTGGAGCTGTCCGATGAGGCATACAGCTATCTTGCCCAACGGGGGTTTGACAGTGTGTTCGGCGCACGTCCTCTGCGACGTACTATTCTCAATCTGCTGGAAGATCCTATCGCTGAAGATATACTGCGGGGAAGATACAACAGCGGCGACTGCATAAAAGTAACTGTGCAGGATGATAAATTATGCTTTACCGCCCAAAGCCCCACCGTCTCCCCTGCTCCTTTAGCTGCCAGCACCGAGGCAGCGGCTACAGAAAATGATACAACTGTTCCTGATGCCAATCAGCCATAATCTTTATCCGATGCAATATAGTTAAGAAAATCCCGGCACTTAAGCAGTGTCGGGATTTTTCTTTATTCATTAACCTTTTACATACAGTTTGAGTGACATGGGGCTATTGTATAGTCAGCATCTCTGATTTTGCCAAAGCATCTTCAATAAGAAGATCTATATCCAATGCCTGTTCCATCTCCAGCGCCTCTTTAAGCACAGGGCGGATCTTGGGATAATCCGGCAAAAATACCGTGCAGCAATCTTCAAATGGCAAAATAGAGGTCTCATAAGTGCCCAGTTCCCGGGAGCGCTCCATTATTTCCTCTTTATCCATACCCACCAGAGGACGCATAACCGGCATATTGATAGCGTCATTTATGACAGAAATACTTTCCAGGGTTTGCGAGGCTACCTGTCCTACGCTTTCACCGGTATAGATAGCCAGACATTTCCGCTGTTCTGCAACACGCTCCGCTATCCTGTACATAAAACGGCGCATGATAGTGATTCCGTATTCCTCGGGGCAGTTGGCGTAAATGGCTTTCTGTATCTCGGTAAAGTGTATCATATGCAGTTTAATGGGAGCGCCGTGCCATTTGGCCAAAATTTTGCACAGTTCATAAACCTTTTCCTTGGCTTTTTCCCCGGTAAAGGGAAAGCTGTGAAAATGAATAGCCTCAACTGAAACGCCGCGTTTCATAGCCAAAGAGGCTGCCACAGGGCTGTCGATACCACCGGAGAGCATCACCATTGCCTTACCGCTGCAGCCTACAGGCAGGCCGCCTGCGCAGCGAATAGTCTCGCCAAAAACAAAATTTCCTTCTGCCCTTACCTCAATATTGATGGTAGCCTGCGGTTTGTGCATATCAGCATCATAACGGCTGTCGCCGGACAGCTTATCAAAGATGATATTGGCCACAGCCCTGCTTATTTCAGGGGATGTAAGGGGAAAGCTCTTATCGGTGCGGCGCGTTTCCACCTTAAATGTGCCTCCATTGGGCAATTCCCTTAGGAGAATCCCATATGCCGCATCCGCCATATCCTCAATACGGCAGCCTGTCTGCTCTACCGGTGAAAGGGAATATATACCATAAACGCGCTGCATCCTCTCAATAGCTTCCGCACTATGGGCCTGGTCAATATCCAACCACAGCCTACCCCAGGTAACTTTTACCTGCCAGTCAGGCAGACCTTTCAAAGCCACTCTGATATTCCGTGCCAGACGGCCAACAAACAAATGCCTGTTTTTTCCTTTAAGACCCAGCTCGCCATAACGGATCAAAATTAACTGCCTAGCCATGATACCTCTCCTAAATAAGCTTTTTGATCATATTATAAACATTTCTGCCCTGATCCTGTCCCAATCTGCGCCTTATCATATTATAAAGATCGGATTTTCCTTTGGCAGTATTGATATATTTGGTAATATCTGCCAACCAGTCTTTATCACCGGCATCCGGAATAACGGAAAGCACAGTTGCTTCGTCAATCGATTTGCGTTCTTTGGACGAAGGGGCATCTGAAACAATGGTTTCCTTGTTTATTGCCGCATCCTGCTGCTCAGATTTTTTAGCGCGGGAACGGCGGCGGGAAGCCTTCTTTTCGGGAGCTTTTGCGGATACTGATCCATCTTTTACTTGCTCAGATGTGGTATTATCCTTAGCTTCCTGAATACTCCCCACTGCCAGATCAGCAGACCCGGCCCCGTCTTTATCGCCAGTTTTTTCTTTGTCCCTGCCACGGGGTTTTGCCTTGATTCCGGAACGGTTTCTGCGCTTTCCGGAGCTTTTGACAGCCTCTTCATTATCTTTATTGCTATCCTTTTTAACTGCCCCGGCAGGCTCTATGATATCCGGCATTTCAATAGGCGGTATCAGGATATTTTCAGCGTCAGCAGTATTATCCCGGCCAGGGGCAGGCTGGCGTTTCTTTTTACCGGCAGCCAGCACTTCCGCAGGCAGGACAAACTCGATGATCTTTGGCCGCGAGCTTTTCGGTACCTTCTGCTCATTATCGACCCTATCTGTTTTTTCGGCTTTTTCAGCCTTAACTGCAACTGCTGCATTGTTATCTACTGCTTCCGCAGCATCTTTTTCCTTTGGTTCAGAAGTCAATTTTTTACCGGATCTGACCCTTCTGCTACGGTCTTTTTTAGCTACAGCCTGGACAACTGTTTCCGATGGTGTATCGCTGCTGTTTTCTGTTTCCTCGGCCACAGCATTTTCCATGTCGATATCTCTGATATTATCATCGATTTCCGCTTTTTTAGCGCTATTAAGCTTTATACTATGAATAAGTGAAATATCAATATCCTTTTCCATAGTTTTCCAAAAAGCGATAAGATGCCGATATCCCTGATCCTTGCTGACAATACGGTATTTCTGATTTTTATCCTCGCAGATAAGATAGCCAAGATAAGAAGAAAGTTGATGATCCAGAGCATTTTTCCCGCCTACAACAGCTTTAAAATAAAAGAATTGTGCTTGGGACTTATTTATCTGTTCATGAAGTTCAAAAGTAAGACGTTTACCGTTATCGCTGTAGAAAATATAAACCTTATCATCAGGAGAAAGATTAAGAATACCGCTTAATCCTTCGTAATGGACATTTTCAAAATCAATCAAATAGCTTGCCATAAAATATCAATATTCTCCTAAAAAAATTTCTGCGTAGTTTTTCCTTAGTTTCTGCGCTTCCGCTTACCTAATTGTTTAACAAGGGACAGTTCATCAATGGTTTCCGCTATTATGTCTGCGGCAGCGCGGGCCTGATCAACAGTATTGTATCTGGAAAAAGAAAAACGAATAGCCGAATCAATCTGGCTTTCAGGCAGGCCCATTGCCGCTAAAATCCGGCTGCCCTTGCTGCTTTTGGAGGTACAGGCGCTGCCGGCGGAAACAAACAAGCCTTTGGACTCCAGACTATGGAGCATAACCTCGCTGCGAATACCCGGAAAAGACATATTGAGTATGTGGGCCGCGCCTTTATCACCTACAGCCCCATTAACCAGACAATCAGGTACCAATTTTTGCAGAGTCTGACAAAGTGTATCCTTTACCTGCTGCATACCAGCGTAATATTTGGGCATATCAGCATAACAATCTCCCGCTGCCACTGCAAAAGCCATAATGCCGCTCATATTCTCGGTTCCGGAACGGAATCCTCTTTCCTGACCACCGCCAAACATCAGCGGAGGGAAATTGCGTTCCTTTCTCAACCACAGCATACCAATGCCTTTTGGCGCATGAATTTTGTGGCCGCTTATGGACAAGGCGTCTATCTGCCAATCAGCCACAGATATGGGCAAACGTCCAAAACTTTGCACAGCATCCACATGGAACAATGCAAGCGGCGCTTTTGATCGTATCAGTTTTCCGGCTTCGCTCAGGGGCTGGATCGCGCCTGTTTCATTATTTACATGCATGATGCTGACTAAAGCGGTATCGTCTGTCAGCAGCGATTCCAGCATATCCAGATCGATTATGCCGTTTTTATCAACATCAATAAACCTGACATCGCAGCCCTGGGATACAAGCCTTTTTGCAGGTTCGTAAACAGCAGGGTGTTCCACAGACGATACAATTATCCGCCCCTGCTTTCCTCTGCTTTTGCCTGCACCCTGAACTACTATATTATCGCTTTCCGTACCGCAGGATGTAAAATAAAGCTCATCTGCAGAAACATTAAGGCACTTTGCAAATACTCCCCGCGCTTCATTAAGCTCATGAAAGGCAGCGGCGCCTCTACTGTGAACAGAGGACGGATTGCCGTAATTCTCTGTCATTGCCCTGTATGCTGCATTTGCCGCTTTTTCGCTTACCTTAGTGGTAGCGCTGTTGTCAAAATAAATCTCTTTCATGGATATCACCTGAAATAAATGAGCCGGACAGGATAAACCTATCCGGCTCAAGTAATGCATTGATATTAGATGAACAAAGGAGCAAAGACCAAAGAAATAATGGTCATGAGCTTGATCAGGATGTTAAGGGAAGGACCGGAAGTATCCTTGAAAGGATCGCCAACGGTATCGCCGTTAACAGCCGCGGCATGGGCTTCGGAACCTTTGCCGCCAAAATTGCCGTCCTCAATATACTTCTTGGCATTGTCCCATGCTCCGCCGGAATTGGCCAGGAATATAGCCAGCAGGAAGCCGGTTATCAGGGTGCCGCACAGAACGCCGCCCAGGCATTCGGCACCAAGGGTAAGACCAACAAGCAGAGGAACCACAACTGCCATGACAGCGGGAAGAATCATTTCTTTAAGAGCGGCACGGCAGCTGATATCAACACAGCGGGCATAGTCGGCTTTGGCGCCTTCCTTGCCTTCCAGCAGCCCGGGGATTTCTCTGAACTGACGGCGAACTTCCTCGATCATATCCTGAGCAGCACGACCAACAGAACTCATGGTCAAAGCGCAGAACAGGAAAGGCAGCATACCGCCGATAAAGAGGCCGACAACTACCATGGGATCCAGGATATTGACGATATTGATTCCAACCGCCTGGGTATAAGCGGTGAAAAGAGCCAGAGCAGTAAGAGCAGCAGAACCGATAGCAAAACCCTTGCCGATAGCGGCGGTGGTGTTACCAACAGAATCCAGTTTATCGGTAATGTTGCGGACTTCGTGAGGCAGACCGGACATTTCGGCGATGCCGCCGGCATTATCGGAAATAGGTCCGTAAGCGTCAACAGCAACAACCATGCCGGTAGTAGAAAGCATACCTACTGCAGCCATTGCAATACCATAAAGTCCGGCAACAGAATAGGCAACAACGATACCAGCGCACACCAGGATAATGGGGATAGCAGTGGACATCATGCCGGTTGCGATACCGGAGATGATATTGGTGGCAGTACCGGTTTCGCAGGAGGCTGCGATCTTTTTAACGGGTTTGTAGTTGGCAGAGGTGTAATATTCGGTAACCTTGCCGATAAAGAAGCCGACCAGCAGACCGGCAACAGCAGCAACGAATACGCCCCACCAGGCATAATGCTTAATATCGCCGTTCAGGGTGCTGGCGCTGTAGCCTTCGCCCAAGGTGAAGTAAGATACAGCAAGAATGCCCAAAACTGCCAGTACGGTAGCAATAGCATTGCCTCTGTTAAGGGATTTCTGAGGATCGCCGCCTTCTTTGGCGCTTACGAAGAAAGTGCCTATGATGGAAGCGATAATACCGATAGCAGCTATCATTAAGGGAGCCAGCATACCATTTTTAATGGAAAGAGAGGCGCCCAGAGCGATGGCAGCAATAACGGAACCAACATAAGACTCGAACAGGTCGGAACCCATGCCGGCAACATCACCAACGTTATCGCCTACGTTATCAGCAATAGTGGCGGGATTGCGGGGATCATCTTCCGGAATACCGGCCTCGACTTTACCAACCAGGTCGGCGCCCACATCAGCAGCTTTGGTGTAGATACCGCCGCCGACACGGCCGAAAAGAGCAACAGAAGATGCGCCGAAGGAGAAACCGTTGATAATGGAAGAATCGTCATTAAAGATAAGAACGACGATGCCCAGGCCGAGCAGACCCAGGCCGACAACGCTCATACCCATAACAGAACCGCCGGAGAAAGCGCATTTCAGGGCTCTGTTAAGACCGCTTGTGTAGGCAGCATTGGTAGTACGGACATTAGCTTTGGTGGCGACACGCATACCAATATTACCGGCAAGTATGGAGCAAAAAGCGCCGACTGCAAATGCGATGGCAGTCTGAGGTTTGAGACTGTCAGCGCCCTGTGTAACTAAACCAACGATAGAAATAATTGCAATAATGATGATTACAAAAATAATTAAGGTGCGATACTGCCTTTTCAAAAAGGCCATTGCGCCATCGTGGATATGATGGGCAATATCTTTCATTCTGTCATTGCCGGGCTCCATGCGGTTGATCCTAGCGATAAGAATCGCAGCAAAAATCAGGGCGCAGATGCCCGCAATAGGTGCGAGAATCATGAACCAATCCACAATACGACCTCCTAAGTTAATAATATTGTCTCAGAAAATGCCTCTACTGAAGAAAAGCCAGGAGTAGACCTATAACCATGAAAGCAGCGGCCAAAATTTTGGTCAGCTTGCCAAGAAACTCATCTATCCCCTTTTTCTTGCCACCGAAGAAAGCTTCCGCGCCGCCGGCTATAGAGCCGGAAAGGCCAGCGCTTTTACC
>CAKQQU010000021.1 GCA_934271085.1 uncultured Bacillota bacterium
GGTTTTCTCGGCCCTCTGGGCTTGGATTCGGGACGCTTTACCACGCCGTTTCTGAAATGCGTATCCTCGAACTTCTCGAAGAAAACAAATAATCCGAACCCATCTCCGATTAAGAAGATTTGGTTCGGATTATATTGGTTTGGTGCGGTAGACGGGACTTGAACCCGTACGCCTTTCGACACACGCCCCTCAAACGTGCCTGTCTGCCAATTCCAGCACTACCGCTTATTCAGCGAGGATTATTTTATCACATTTCCCACGGCTGCGCAAGTGTTTTTTGGGGTAAAAGAAATAATTATTCATATAGCTGCCGGTAAACATCATAGCTTCGCAAAACTTTCCTTACATGTTCCCTGGTTTCTTTATATGGTATAAGCTCCATATCATCTGCACTGCCATCCCATTCTCCGGAGGCAAGCCAGCCATCAACAGAGCCTATACCCGCATTATATGCCGCTATAACAGGCGCATAAGAATCATATCCGCTGTAATTATGCTTCAGGATAGACAGATAATATACGCCCAGTGTTATATTATCTTCCGTATTACTGACAGCCGCTTCCATATCAAAAGCAAACTCGCCCTTGGAAATAAGCCAGGCGGCCGTATCCGGCATAAGCTGCATCAGTCCCCTGGCACCGGCTGCCGACTCCGCATTAGGATCAAAGCCGCTCTCCTCGCGGATAAGGGCCATTACCAACCATTTATCTACCCCGTATTCCGCACAGCACTTATTAATTATATACTCATAATGCCTGGGATAGAAATAGCTGCGTACGGTATCCTTATTATTATAGATCCACCATCCGGCGACAGCCAGTACCAATATAAGTATTATTGCTGTCAGACAGCCGCAGCCTCTTCTTCTTATCATGCAAGCTCCTTGAGCAAACTACTCCATGCCATATTTACAGCTTCTTTCAGCTCATCAACTGTTTTATCATTGTCTATTATCAACTTGGCATAATCTGCCAACTGCTCCTGGGGCACCTGAGCATTTAAACGCATGGAAATACTGGTTTCGGAAACCCCGTCTCTTTGGGCAGCCCGTTTAAGCATTTCTTCCCTGGGCGCCCGAACCAGCCAGATGCTGTCAACGCTATCGCACAGATCGCTGCGGAAAAGAATGGCGGATTCTACGGCAACCACTTTAGCCCCCGCTGCTTCCTGTTCTTTGAACCAGTCCTTGATATAAGCCAAAATTGCAGGATGAGTAATATCGCTGATCTTCTGCCGCAGATAGCCGGTGACATCGGAAAAAATATACTGCCCCAGCATCTTCCGGTCAAGCTTGCCGTCCTTGTCCAGAAAATCCTCGCCGAAAGCGGCGATGACCTGTTCATATGCCGCTCCTCCCGGAAGAAGCGCGTCATGCCCTACCTGATCAGCATCGATCACCGGCACGCCGTTTTCCCGAAGTATTCCGGCAACTGTGCTTTTACCGCTGCCAATATTGCCTGTCAAACCTATAATCAACATAAAATATCCTCCTTAAGCATTTATTTCTGGCAGTCGGGGCAATAAAAAGTTGAACGCCCGGCTACCTTTATGCGCTCAATGATACCGCCGCAGCGGTTGCAGGTCTGTCCGGCCCTATGATAAGCCTGCAGATAGGGCATATTTCCGCCCTTGTGTCCTTCGCCGTCCAGATAATCGGAAAAGGTTGTTCCTCTTCTCGCAATAGACGCCTCCAGAATAGGACGAACCACCTCTGTAAGCTTTTGCCATTCCGGCATGGTCAGGTCATCCGTATAGCGGGTAGGACAAATCGCCGCGGCATAAAGCACTTCGTCTGCATAAATATTGCCAAGTCCGGCAATAACGCTTTGATCCAGTATACCCTGTTTAATAGTTATATGTCTTTTTCCCAGCTTTTCCTGTAAGTATTGGGCGCCGAATCCTTCGTCAAAGGGCTCCAGCCCCAGTCTGCTGATACCGCTGAAATCATCTTCCTCGCCTTTGTTCTGCAGCCAGATGCAGCCGAAGCGTCTTACATCCGCATACCGCAGCTCCCTGCCATTATCCAGCTGCCAGACTATATGAGTATGGGGCAGATACGGCTGGGCGGCATCTGCGCAAAGCAGGCGGCCTGTCATACGCAGATGCACTATCATAGTATCTCCGCTGTCCATATTGATCAACAAATATTTTCCCCGGCGGCCAAGCCCCCTTATTTTCTGCCCCCTTATGGACTGCAGATACTGATCCGCGGTGGGATGGTGTATCAGTTCCGGACGGGCAATACGGCAATCCTTAACAACAGTACCACATATAAGGGGCTCCAGGGTCCTTTTTACTGTTTCAACTTCCGGAAGTTCGGGCATCAGTCTATTTTCTCCATTTCATACCAGTTTTTGCCAGCTTTCACATCAACGGTAAGAGGCACACCAAGGGGCAAAGCGTTCTCCATTTTTTCTTTTACCAGCTTCACCAATTCCTGCTTTTCCCCCAGGGGAACATTAAATATAAGCTCATCGTGCACCTGCAGTATCATCTTGCTCTCCATGCCCCGGTCACGCAATTCATCCGCTATGGATATCATAGCCAGCTTGATTATATCGGCAGCGCTTCCCTGCACAGGAGTGTTTATGGCCATTCTCTCCGCCAGAGAACGCAGGTTAAAATTGCGGTTGCCAAGATCAGGCAGATAGCGCCTCCTGCCGCAAATAGTGGTAACATAACCATCCCGGCGGGCGGAATCTATAGTCTGCCGCTGAAATTGGGCCACACCCGGATAACGCTGAAAATAACGAGCAATATAATCAGCCGCCTCAGCCCGGGAAATATGCAGGTCCCGGGAAAGACCATAATCGGAAATACCATAAACTATGCCGAAATTGACTGCTTTGGCCTGTCTTCTCATGCCGGGAGTAATATCTTCCGGAGGGACGCCAAGCACCTCCGAAGCAGTACGCGTATGGATATCCTCTCCCTGAACAAATGCTTCGATCAGTTTTTCATCACCGGACAAATGAGCCAAAACACGCAGCTCTATCTGATTGTAGTCGGCAGCTATCAGCAGATCCTCCGGTCCGTCTGCAAGAAACACCTGACGGATGCGGCGGCCAAGTTCATGGCGTACCGGGATATTCTGCAGATTGGGCTCCACAGAAGAAAGCCTGCCTGTCGCGGTCACCGTCTGCTTATAGCTGGTGTGTATCTTACCGCTTTTGTCATCTATCAGAGCCTGCAATCCATCCGTATAGGTAGAACGAAGTTTGGCTGCCAGCCGGTAATCCAGTATCAATCTGGCGATCTCCCATGCCGGGGCCAGCGATTCCAGAACTTCGGCATTGGTGGAATAGCCGGTCTTGGTTTTTTTCACGGGAGGAATACCCAGCTCTTCAAAAAGCACAATACCAAGCTGCTTAGGAGAATTGATATTGAATTCGTGCCCGGCTATGGCAAAAATATCTTTCTGATAACCAGCTTCCGCAGCGGAAAGCATCTGCGACATTTCCGCCAGTTTACTGCCTTCCACCCGTACTCCCGTATATTCCATATCAGCCAGCACCCCGGCCAAAGGCAGCTCCATATCGGTATAAAGCTTTAGCATACCGTTTTCCTGCAATTTCTCTTTAAGAGAACCGCTAAGCCTTATCAGGACGGATGCCGCAGCAACCGCAGAGGTATAATCACCAAACAATCCCTGAGAAGCGGCTATATCCGGCAGTTGATAATCTCCTGCCGCCGGATCCAGCAAATACGCGGCCAATATCACATCATCGCTTATGCCGTAAATATCAATACCATGGGCGCGAAGCAATTCCCTTAATTCCTTACTGTTGGCAGTATATTTACGGATGGAGGGGTCTTCCAGCACATTGGCAAGGGGCTGCAGCCCTTCTTTATCCACGCAGATAGCTTGTCCGTCAGGAACAGCCACGCCGCAGGAAAGGATATTTCCTCCATGTGCAGGGTTTTCCCATAAGCAATAAAGGGCGCAGCTGCCCTGTTCCCTTATTTTTTCGGCAAAAGCGGCGGCAATATCCGAAGAAACCGGCTTATCCATGTCCATCGTTGTTTTGCCTTCTTCCTCCCAGGGACGCTGGTCGTCATCAAAAGCTGAAATGGTGGTTTTAAGTTGCGGTGAGGGAGCCGTTTGGACAGACACAGGCAATCCCCGCAAAAGCTGATTCAAACCAAGCCGCTGATAAATGGCGGCCAAAGCGCTTTTGTCTGCATCGGGGTCGTAAGCACATTCATCCCATGAAAGTTCCAGAGGCATATCCCGGCATATTGCAGCCAGCCTGCGGCAACGGTATGCCAGATCCTTGTTGGCGATTATCTTTTCAGCCAGTTTTCCTTTCAGCTCCGAAGCGTGTTCATAAAGATTATCCAGATCACCGTACTGGCAAACCAGTTTCAAGGCGGTTTTTTCCCCTACTCCGGGGATACCCGGAATATTATCGGAACTGTCGCCCATCAGGCTTTTTACATCAATAAGCTGTTTTGGTTGAATTCCATAACGCTCTCTTATTGCCGTTTCATCATAATGTTCTATCTCGCTGATGCCTTTTTTGGTCATAAATACCGTAACATTGTCATCCACCAGCTGAAACACATCCCGGTCTCCGGAGAATATCTCCACAGCCATACCCTCAGCGGAACCCCTGGCAGAAAGGGTACCTATGATATCGTCGGCCTCATAGCCTTCCTGCTCCCGGAAAGTAACGGCGGCAGCTTCCAAAACTTCCTTGATAAGTTCGAACTGGCCCCGTAATTCAGGGGGGGTAGCGGCGCGGTTATTCTTATATTCAGGGTCTATTTCATTGCGGAAAGTTACCCTGCTTTTATCAAAAGCCACCAAAACCAAATCCGGCCGCTGCTGAGACAGCACCTTGTTGAACATCATCATAAATCCGTGTACCGCATTGGTATACATGCCATCTTTACTGGTCAGCAAAGGCAGGGCATAAAAAGCACGGTGCAGCAGACTGCTGCCGTCGATCAAAAGCAATTTTTTCATGTGATATCCTCCGATAAAATATTATAACATGGATGAACGGTTAAAAAAACATCCCGGAATGGCTTTAAGGAAATTTCAACAAATATTCATCATAATATCCATATTCAAATTACCCGGTTATTCTCATTATCCTACGGATAACTTAAGGAATTATTAAATATTTTTCAAAAGAAAAACGGCAGGAATATCTGTATTTAAAGGTAATTATTAATTTATTCAGCAAAGAAAAAGAATAAAAAAGAAAGGAAGTCGCAAAAATGACAAAAGCCAAAAATTTTCTGGTTGCTTTTGGAGTCCTTGCCCTGTTGCTTTTCTTCAGCGCTACCGCCAATGCAGCCTCCGCCCCCAGACTGGACAGCATGGAAGTCAGGGGCAGCGATAGGGTAGTTTACCTCAGCGAAGATGATTTTTATCCATCTACCACAGACTATACCCTCAAACTGGACAGCTCCGTTACCTATCTTAACCTCTATATTGATAAAGAGGACAGCAGCGATATCGTAAAAGTAGAATATGCTGACAAGAGCATCAGCCTTAAAAACAGCTACTACAGAGTAAGCGTTGATACTGATGATCTTTATGATATCACTGTTACAGTTACCGACAGGAATAAGGAAAAACGGGTCTATACCCTGAGCCTTACTACTGACAACAAGAAAAAGGGCCAATTGGTTGACGTAACAGTAACTTTTGACGGTTATAGCAAAAAAGCCCGCCTCTACCCTGCTTTTGATCCTTCTGTCAGGGAATACGCCGTACTGGTCCCCTACGGGAAGGCCAACGTAGTTTATTTCCAGCTGAACCTGCCGTATAACTGCACTCTGTCAGACGGAGGCAAAAAAATAGAAAACCCCGGCAATACCTATGAGTTCGACGTTACCGCCAAATGGGGCGACAGCAAGAGTAAAACCATTAAGGTCAACGGAGATATCTACAAGTTCCATGTTTATTTTGCAGATGATGACGCCAGCGACATGGTACGCCTTAAGGATCTGGCCATTCGCGATAAGATCAGCACTTCCAGCAGCAATGATCTGAAACTGGACAGCAAATTCGATTACAGAGAAACCGAATACACCCTGGATCTGAGCAAAAAGGATTACAGCAAACTGTACCTTTACGCAAAAGCTTCCGATAAAGATCAGCTGATCTTTGTGGAAAATCAGCTGCTTACCAAGGATTACTGGGTCTTTGATCCGGATGATTATCAAAAGGTAACCGTCACCGTATTCGCCGAAGACCTGAGGGAATATGCTGAATATACCATAGGCATTGATTCTCCTGTAGCAATAAATAAACTCAGCAGCCTCAAATTACTCGATGCAAACGGCAATACCATAAACTATTCTCCCGCTTTGGCTGACGGCACATTCAATTATACCGCCGCGGTAGCCAATGATGTCTACAGCGTACTTATCAATGCTCAGAGCAGTTCCCCCATTAGCATTTCGCAAAATGGAACTGATTACATTACCGGCGGTATTTTCAATGCTTTCCTCAGTGAAGGATTGAACACCTTTGATATCCGGGTAGGCAGCAGTGTTTACTATCACCTGAATATTTACCGCAATGCAGCCAGCACTGTTATCATACCCAGCGACCAGTACATCTCCATTGACGGCGCTGCTCCCCAGCGCATATCCGCCTATAATATCAACGGCAATAACTTTGTCAAGCTGCGGGATATCGCTTACCTGCTCAACGGCACCACCAAGCAATTCTCAGTAAGTTTCGACTCTGCCAAGAATCTTATCACCCTGGTCAGCGGTGACCGCTATATCAGCGTTGGCGGAGAAATGGCAGTACCCGGCACTTATAAGCAGGCTATTGCTTCCAAACAGAGCGTGCTGCTTAACAATAAGACCATAGCTCCCGCTGCCTACAATATTGACGGCAACAACTATTTCCTCCTGAGAGATCTGGCAGCGCTTTTCAATTTCAGCATCGACTTCAATAACAATATCGTTTATGTCAACAGTAAGCTGGGCTATGGCCATACAGAGGAATCCTCGGCTGGAGAAGGTACGTTCAGCGATATATCCCTGCGCATTTCCGGCAATGACGGCAATTATTTGAAACGCAGCGAGTTTGACCCTGATAAAAAAACATTGACCATAGATATTGCCAAATCCGATAAGGAAATATCTCTCTATGCCTATTACGATCAGAATCTTTATGATGTCACTATCAAATACAACGACGAATTTGCCGATGTTTCCGAGGGTAATTACCGCGATGGATATGGCTATGCCATATACACCATTGACGTTGATACCAATGACCTCCATAATATTACCGTGACATTCAAAAACGATGTGGGAGAAAAGGCCACCTATACCTTAAAACTGCGTGCCGAGTAATCACGCTTTTGTAAAAGCGTACACTTACCGAAACAAAAACGCTGTACCTAAAAAAGGTACAGCGTTTTTAATTTCCATATTTATAAAACACCAAGTATCAAAAAGAAGGATAGCCGTTCTTTAAATTATCATCGTAGGCGGCTCTTTCCCCTCCGATAAATTTAGGACGGGTACGAGCTGCCAGCAGAATTGCCTTACCGACATGATCCTGCTGCAGATGAACCGGTACTGCTACCTTTTTCAGATGCATACCGATCAAGGTACCGCCAATATCCAACCCTGCGTCCGCCTTTATCTCCTCCAGCGCTACCGGTTGCTTAAAACTGTTGTAGGCGGCAGTTGCAAAAGATCCTCCCGCTTTTGGCTGAGGCAAAACATTTACTATTTCCCCGTAAGGCACAGCCTCCCGCTCAATAATGACGGCTCTGTTAAGATGCTCGCAGCATTGGGCGGCCAGATATATGCCTGCAGGAGCAAAAACACTGTTCAATCCGTCAAAAATAGCCTTCCCCAGTTCAGGAGTAGACCAACTGCCCATCTTTTTGCCCACAGTTTCACTGGTGCTGCAGCCGACTATTACTATCTGCCCTTTATGAAGGCGCGCCTCTTTAATCAGTTGTTCCGCAGCTGACGCAGCCTGCGTTTTCAATTCCAGCGGCAGGTTCCTGTCTTCTGCCTCGTGAATCGTTCCAGCCAATACTATCATTCCTTTTCTTAAAAAGATTTATCTGTACTATTATTGTGCCAACAGGCAAGTAAAAACACCTGTTATATAATAACAGGTGTTTTTAATATAAAGGTCATAAAACTCAGGAAGCGGCCAGTTGAATCGCTTTTTGCAGATCTATGGCTCCCGAATAAAGAGCCTTGCCGATGATCGCAGACTGAACACCCATATCCTTAAGACGCTGCAAAGCATCGTAATCGGAAATGCCGCCTGCAATGGATATATGCATACGGCAGGCATTAATAACATCGGCAATGGCTTCAAAATTGGGACCCTTCATGGTTCCATAGCGACGAAGATCGGTATAAACAACATTATCTATACCAAGCTCCTGTATCTCATTTAAAAACACCGCTACGCTTTTGCTTACCGAGGTCTCAAACCCTTCTATAGCTACCATGCCATCACGGCCGTCAACACCGGGAACCAGGCGGGAACCGTATTTTTCGATGGCTGCATGGGTCAACTCTTTATCACGCAGCACCGGCACGCCCAATATAACATAATTTACCCCCAGGTCGATAAGGGTATCAATATCTTCCATTTTGCGTACGCCGCCTGCCAGCTGAACTTCCAGCCCGGAATAATTTACTATCTCCTGCAGAACATCCAAATTGCAAAGGCGTCCGCAAAAAGAAGCATCCAGATCTGTAATATGTACTCTCTTTGCGCCCAGCTGTCTAAAGATGATTGCCTGTTCCAAGGGATCGTCGGTATATAACGAGGGTGACACCTTATCAGTAAAAATACGACTGCAAGCCCCTTCCCTCAGATCGATGGCAGGTACTATTTCCAACTTGATCCGCTCCTTTATCTGTTTTCTTGATTATTCTTTTTCTGCCAAACGGCTCAATACCAGTTTGTACCCATCCTCGCCATAAAAAAGGGAATTCTTTACCCTGCTTATGGTGGCGGTAGACGCGCCGGTATTTTTGGAAATAAGGGTATAAGTTTCATTTGCCAACAGCATTTTTGCTACCTGCAAACGCTGGGCAAGAGATTTGAGCTCCGGTACTGTAGCCAGATCTTCGAAAAAACGATAGCACTCATCCAGATCTTTCAGAGAAAGAATGGCGCTAAACAGTTCGTCAATACTATCAGATTTCAGTTTACTGTCCAGTGACATGCTGCACCTCCATATCCTGCATCAGATTACCCCATGATACAGTTATTCTACACATTATTATACTAAAGATTATATACCTTAAAGAAATAAAGTCAAGTCTTTATCCCCTATTTCCAGCCTTTATCAGACAAGGTACGACAGTTCCCGTAAGCACCAACAGACAGCCTGCTCCCCCCAGTATCTCCGGCAAACGGCCCCCCTGCATGGCATGAAAAGCCAGGGATAACAAATATACTGCCGCAGTCTGTATCAATACCGGCAGCCACTGCTTTTTGCCGCAAAGGGCTGAAGCAGTCCTGTTTACCGTGTGAAAGCACAGCATTATCCCTGCCAGCACCATCATACCCAAAAAGATCAGTCCGAAAAACTCCAGACGCGATATGCCTACGCCTATATCAACAGAGCGCAAGGTGCGTAAAACAGGATATTTGTCCAAGGATATCATGTCCCCGAAAAGCAGCAGATCCCGCAGCAGCTGCAATACCAGATATCCGGCTGCCGCCCAAATACCCCCGCGGTAAGCAGCGGGTATCACCTGCTCATCCTTTTTGCCCCCATTCTCCCATACCATCAGAATACCCGGGGCAGCAAAGCAAAGGAATATCTGCAGCAGCGAAAAACCAAAACCCATATCCTGTTTGGCCTTCCAGTCAATAAGCAAAGATATATCCATCCGGGAAATGCAGAAAACTGTATCCAGCAATACGGTTATAAGCAGCAAAAAACAAAGCAGGGGGCCGCAGCGCATTACCGAAATCTTTCCCCGCAGAGCAACCAGAGGGAACAATATCAGGGGCAGGGCCGCATACAGCCAGAAATATGCTGTGTAACCAGTGGCTGCCAGCCACAACTCCAGTATACCGCAATAAAGCCAGCCAATAATTATCAATCCGCCGCTTAGACACAGTAAAACTCCGGGGACACAATAGGATATCCCTGGTTTAAGAAAGCTCCGGTACGCCTTTAACAGCACAAAGACACCTACAAGGGCAATGAGCAAAGCAGGCAGCTTGGCTAATCCCAATTCATTACCGCAGCCCAGATAAACAGCGCTGCCGGCCAAAAACCATAGGGCAGCGGAAGTTCCCTGCTGCCAGGCCAAATCACGACTATATTTCATCCACTGTCACCGTTCCCGAAACAATCCCCTTCTGATCCGCCAATTCAATAACCGCCATTTCCAGCTTTCTTCCATAATAAATATGCTGCATACATTTTTGCAGGGTCAGGCAAAGCTGCCGGTCTTCCTTATGCATGGACTTTAGCCGCTGTGCCATGCCCTGGGAAGCATAGGCGGCTTCACCAAAACCGCTCTCCAGCAATTCTTCTCCGTTACCGCAGAAAAACGCCACATAGACCAAAGGAGCCATTCGCAGATCGCAGTACAGGCTCTCCAATAATTGCTGGGAGTATTCCGGAGTATTATCTGCGGATAAAAGCAATACGACCATATGCCCCCAGTAAAGCTTTTTATCGCATTTACGGGAAAGCTCTTCCTCTATACCTTGCCAGCAATCCGCTTCCGCTGTCACTACCACGCTTTTGTCTTCACTGTTTATATTATCCCTATGGGCCAGTTCAACGCTGACTGTCAGCCCTCCCTCCGTATTTTGACTGACTGTCACCCCCAGTATTACCGCCATATCGCCTATTTCAGGCTGCTTATTGCAGCCGCAAAAGAATACGGCGCATACCGTTATTATAATAACCGCTGCTTTTTTCATCGCCGCGGCCTCCTCATATCTCCGACCCTTCTTCTGTTTTGGCTAAGATGCCTGGGGCGAAACTTCATTGCCCATAAAGGGGCCCTTATCACAGTATCCTTCAGCCCTTCAAAGCTGACAGGGCCCAGGGGAGAAAAATAGGCCAAACCGAAGCTTTCCAATGAAGCCAGATATACCAGCAGGAACATGACGCCCACCAGCAATCCCCAAAAGCCTGCCAGCCAGCACAGCAGCAAAAAAATCAGCCTGAGCAAGGTGCATGCGTCCACAAAAGTGACGTTAACAAAGGAGGCTACTACGGTAATGGCCAGCACTATCAGAACAGGCGCAGAGATCAACCCTGCGGATACGGCCGCATCACCCATAACAATGGCGCCGACAATACTGATAGCCTGTCCTGCAGGCTTTGGTAACCTTATCCCCGCCTCTCTCAGCACCTCATAAACAAAACCAATAAGCAGCAAAGAAAAACCTACCGAAAAGGGAGTCTGGGATTCCGCTGCCGCAATGGAAAGAAACAACCTGAAAGGTATTATCTGCTGATGCCAGACAGCCGCCGCCACAAACAGGCCGGGAAAAAAGATACTGATTATCATGGAAAGAACCCTTATCAGCCTTACCCAGTCCGCATACCAGAAGCGAGTATAGTAATCCTCCGGGCTTTGCAATCCCTCTGCAAAAAGCATGGGTACTGTCAAGGCTACAGGAGAACCGTCCACCAGAACAGCAACACGGCCCTCCAGCACCTTACCTGCGGCGATATCCGGCTTTTCGGTCACACCTACCGTAGGAAAAAGCGAGTAAGGCGTATCCTGAATAAGCTGCTCCACCTGACCGCTGTCTAAAATAGCGTCAATATCTATGGAAGCCAGGCGCTTACGCAAAAGAGCCAGTACATTTTTATTGGCTATGCTGTCCACATATACCACAGCCACATCCGTCTGGCTGTAGCGTCCCAAACGCTGCATTTCCACCCGAAAATCCGGATGATGTATTTTACGCCGCAGCAGCGCCACATTGCTGCGTACTCCTTCGATAAAGCCTTCCCGGGGGCCGCGGACCACCACATCAGTACCCGGCTCGTCCACGGAACGCTGGGGCCAGCTTATCAGTTCGGTAAGCAGCCCATGGGGATCACCCTCCACGAAAAGCACAGTCAAACCCTGGAGAACGCTTTCTATCACCTGCTGCATATCGTCTACTATCATTAAGCCGCATATGTGAAGGACCTGATCGCCCAGCTCCTGCAGGGTATAGGGTTCTTTTTTATCGGCAGAGAGCAGCGGGCCCACAAAATCCCTGCCCAAAGTATCCTTATCCGCCAGGCCATCCAGATAAAAAATAGCGGCCTTCTGCCCATTGCCTAAAACAAATTCTTTGATTATTACATCCATGCAGTCGCCCATATTCCGGCGTATCAGACCTATATTATCCGCTACTGAAGTAGAGACTGCTGAAGGTATATTTATTCTGGAGCCACTCATAAAGTCACCTCACAGCCATTTTAACCAAAGATAATGCCGCGTATACGCAAAAATGCCGGTCAATATGACCGGCATTAGCAGTTGAATCAGGATAAAACCTTAAAAACGGAAGTCCCTGCGGTTGGATGATTTAATATCCTCAATATTCTGTTGGGCTATGGCTCTTATTTTATCCTTGGGTATTTTTTTCAGCTCTTCGTCAATAAGCCTGAAACCTATTTCCTTGGTCTCCTCGCTGGCATAATCAACCAGATACTCGCAAAGAGTCATCAGGGCATTGGGATGGCAGCAGTTAAGGATCTGGCCTTTCTTGCACAGGCTCATAAAGCGGTCGCCTGTTCTGCCTTCCCGGTAGCAGGCTGTGCAGAAGGAAGGTATATAACCCAGCTTCATCAGCCACTGTACCACCTCATCCAGGGTACGCTGATCGGAAACATCAAACTGCTCGGAATCGTGGGGGCGTTCCTCCTCGGTATAGCCGCCCACAGAAGTTCTGGAAGCGCCGCTGATCTGGGATATGCCCAATTCCAGCACTTTGCCGCGGACTTCTTCACTTTCCCTGGTGGAGATGATCATACCTGTATAAGGAACAGCTATGCGGATGCAGGCAATGATCCTGGCAAACATTTCATCGGAAAGGCTGTTATCAAAAACATCCGGGTCAATATCATCGGCATGCTTGACCCTGGGCACGCTGATGGTATGAGGCCCTACACCGTGAACAGCTTCCAGATGCTCCGCGTGCATCAGCAGACCGGCAAATTCATACTGATAACCTTCCAAACCGAAAAGCACACCCAGGCCCACATCATCAATGCCGCCGTCCATGGCCCTGTCCATAGCCTCGGTATGATAATCATAATTATGCTTGGGACCGGTGGGATGCAGCTCCAGATAACTGGGTTTATTATAGGTTTCCTGGAACAGGATATAAGTACCTATGCCGGCCTCTTTCAGCTTGCGGTAATTCTCCACGGTGGTAGCGGCAATATTAACATTTACCCGGCGGATAGCGCCGTTTTTATGCTGGATGGAATAAATGGTATTGATGCATTCCAGTATATATTCTATGGGGTTATGCACCGGATCTTCCCCGGCTTCAATAGCCAGACGCTTATGCCCCATATCCTGCAGGGCTATGACTTCGGCCTTTACTTCCTCCTGAGTCAGCTTTTTACGGGCAATATGTTTATTCTTCAAATGATAAGGACAATACACACAGCCGTTGATGCAATAATTTGAAAGGTACAAGGGCGCGAACATAACGATGCGGTTACCGTAAAAGGCCAGTTTGATCTCTTTAGCCAGCTGATACATTTTCTCTATCTTCTCGGGTATATCGCAGGCCAGCAAAACAGAGGCCTCCCTATGGGTCAGTCCGGCGCATACAGTACCGGTTTCCGTTTTACGGGGACGGGCTTTGTCCAGGATGGAATCGATCAGAGCAATATTATGCTTGTTTTCCTCTGCATAACGGATAGTTTCCCTGATCTCTGCGTCGTTGATAAATTCTTCGGCTTTCAATGATTTGGGATCGTATTTTGTCATATTTTTTTCCTTTCTTGCGGGTCAGAATGAATCTGTCTTTCCCGGCAGAGCGTCTTTCCGGCAAAGGCCTGCAAAAAAGCCGCGCCTTCAGGACGCGGCTTAAAAATCCAATTTGTCACCGGTTTTATCAGCGCACCTTACAGGCAGAGCAACAGGCTCTTGATGTCAGGAGATACTTATATTATAACACAGCACCGGACTGCTGTCATCATTTTTATTACAATCCGGCTCTTTCGAAAACAAAATCGATATTTTTACGGAAGTAATCCATATCAAAAATGTTCATTATCTCATCCCGGGTAAGGACGCTGTTTATCCGGCTATCCTGCAATACCAGATATTGGAAATCTATCTGCTGATCCCTGGCGATCTTTACGTCTTCGGAAATTATAGCGTTTGCAGCGGAACGCATAATGCCTTTGCCTATCATAGTAAGAAGCAGCCTCTGGGAAAAAATAACTCCCAAAGAACTGTCAATATTATGGCGCATATTATCAGGGAACACTTTTAATCTGTTCATAACATCGGTAAAAAGATAAAGCATATAATCCAGCATACGGCAGCTGTCCGGAATAATGAACCTCTCTACCGGCGAGTGAGTGGTATCCCTCTCATGCCAGATAACCTCATCCTCCATTGCGGAAACCGAAAATCCCCGCAGCATCCGAGCCAACCCGGAAATAATCTCGCATTTATAGGGACGGAGCTTATAGGGCACAGCAGTGGAACCGGTCTGCCCTTCGTCCATGGATTCTTCTACCTCGTGAATATCGGTACGCTGCAGATTACGGATCTCTGTGGCAAACTTGTCCAAAGAACTGGCAATAATGGCCAGAGTAGTGACAAACTGCGCATGACGGTCACGCTGAATGATCTGAGTGGTTACCGGTGCGGGATGCAGCCCCAGGCGGCGGCAGACAAAAGTCTCCACCTGAGGATCCAGATTGGAAAAATTTCCTACCACTCCCGATACCTTGCCCACAGCCATCATATCCCTTGCATGAGTCAGCCTGGTAATGGAACGGTCGATCTCTTTGGTCCAGACAGCTATTTTCAGGCCAAAGGTAATGGGCTCCTCATCCGTGCAATGAGTACGCCCCATCATCAGGGTATATTTGTACTTTTGGGCCAGCCGGGCCAATACCAGACGCAGTTGAGCCAGTTTGCCCTGGAGCAATTCCGCAGCCTGGCAGACCTGCAGAGCAGTAGTGGTGTCTGCCATATCGGCCGAAGCCATTCCCAGATGCAGATAATTACCTACCGGGCCGATCTTTTCTTTAAGGCAGGTCAGAAAGGCTACCGCATTATGCCTGGTTTCAGATTCTATTTCCCTGATCCTCTGAACGTCATAGGAAGCCTTTTCCTTTATTTCCTTATATGCTTCCACCGGTATCTGCCCTATATCCGCCATAGCCTCGCAGGCAGTTACAGCTACATCCGTCATCAACTGATAGCGGTTCTCATCGCTGAATATTTTACTCATTTCCGGCAAAGCGTACTTATCGATCATAGCCATAAATATTTACCTGCTCTCCTCCTAAAATACTCTGCTGATATCTGTCAGCAATTCCTGGGGCGAACTGTAGTCGGCGGCTGCTGTTTCCCTGCAGCAATACTGACCGGACTCAATATTAACATAGTCAAAAGGCAGTCTCCCCAGTATCTGCAGCACCTGATAAGCATCTGCAGCAAATTCTTCCCCGGACGAATAATAATCATCCAGATAAGCATAAGCGTAAAATCCGCCGTCATAATATACCTGATATTCAAAACCTGCGCTATCAGTGACGGAAAAATTATATAGCTCTTCGCCCCAGTCAAAACCGATCTTACCGGTATCCTGGGATAAAAGATAGTCATTCCGGAAGCCTTCCAGGGCTTCATGGGCCTCGCTGCGGTCGGCGCCCACCATAACTCCTGCGACGATTATAATCACCGTCATAACGACGCAAAGAATTATACCTGAAGTTTTCCCCCGTTTACAGGACTTATGCTCGCCGCTCATACCGCCGTACTTTTTCTTGAAAATAAAGTAGGCTACCGGTCCGGAAACAACGCCGATGCAGCCGCCGATAAAATAGAGCAGACCATTGGTGAACAGGGCCAGAACTGCCAGACAAATAGGCGGAACACACAGGGCTATAAGCCCCTTGGTGCCCAAAGGTATGCGGAAGGGACGCTTAAGATCAGGCTCCTTGATCCGCAACACGATAGCAGCGATATAGATCAGCACATAGGCGAACATCAGCAGAAAAACGTCGATTATGACCAGCACGTCAAAACCGAACTGGCAAAGCAGCAGATTCACCAGAGCCATGCTGAGTATTGCCTTATAAGGAGTGCCATGTTTGGGATGTATATCCGCAAAGAAACGGGGGAAAAGCTTATCTCCAGCCAGTGAATAAAAACCGCGTGAGCCGGAAGCAAGATAAGTATTATACATGGAAAGATTGGAAACTATAGCCGCTATGGCAAAAAGGATGCCGAAGAAAGGCAAGCCCAGAGAACTGGCTACTGTGGCAAAGCTGATGCCGCCTTCCGTGGACCACTGATCCCAGTGACCTACCGCAGCTACCCCGGCGATAGTGGGCAAAATATATACCAGCATTATCGCAGGGACGGAAAGTATAGTTGCCTTGGGGATGACCTGAGGATTTTTTATCTCCCCTGCCATGGTGGACATTGATTCATAGCCCGAATACATCCACATACAGATGGCGACGCCAAGGCCTATGGATTGAAGCAGGGTCTGCCCCTCCGGCATAAAGGGTGAAAAAGGATCGTAATTCCAGTTCATAAAGCCCAGAACCGTCATTACGGCAAAGGTAACTATAACGATGATGGAAAAAAAGGAGGCAATACGGCCAACATCTTTTACGCCGCGGATATTTATGTAGGTAAGAACTATTATAAGGCCGATTTTTACCAACAGAACAGCCAAATCGCTCATGGGGAAGCAGGCTGCCATATAATCCGCCGCCAATACTATATAAAGGGTTGAATCAACATAAATGGATAAGGTCCGCCACCAGCAGCCCTGGAAACCCCAGAATTCGCCCAGAGCCCGTTGTATCCATTTATAATAGCCGCCCTCAGTCGGGATGGCACTGCCCAGTTCCGAGGCAACCAGACCCTGGGGAATGCTCCAGAAAAACGGCAAAACGATCAAAAGAACTATGGTCAAACCAGGTCCGGAAGCAGGGAGCATATCCTCAATGCCATAGGCTCCGGCGCTGACCATGCAGAATATCATGAAAAATACCGTTAAAGTAGAGATATGATGTTTCTTAAGCTCGGGCGAAGAGACAGGCTCTGCGCCCGGTTTCCTTATGCTGTCGTTGTTCAACTCTTTTCCTTTTTCCTCCGTAAAATCAAATAGTATTTATATTAACGTACTCTGATGGCAAACTCCGGACATTCTGAAGCGCAATAACCGCAAAGCACGCATTTTTCCTTGAGCAGATGCGGTTTGCCGCCCTCCATATACAGGGCGTCGCTGTGACAGTTGCCGATACATTTTCCGCATCCCTGACATACAGCCGCCATCAGCTGCCATTGCTTGTCATGACGTACAGCATCCAACTCAGCCTGTTCCACCGGCTGATCGTTGAAAAGCCGCAGATTGATCTCCAACTCGGCCGGATAAATCATGCCTACCGCATGGGCGGCAAAGCATGGTTCCTTTCTGCCAAAGGCGATAGCCTCCGGCAAGGAAGCTAAAAGATTACCCCCTGCCAGCAGCTTCATGGAATAAACACCCTTGCCTTTAGCAGCTGCCTTTTCAGCGGCTGCCAGCATATCGCCGGGGGTACCGTTAATTATCCCCAGGCCTATTTTGTTATAAAGGCAGAAGATCACGTCTACTTCTTCTTCATCCGCCAGATGATACACGGCTTCCACATTGTGGGTAGAAACACCGATAGCCCGTACCAGACCTTTTGCCTTATAATCCTGCAGGCATTGCCAGGCGCCGGAGCGCTGCTGCAAAATATCCGCTCCTACTCTTGCTGCGTGGAGCAGGAAAATATCAAAATAATCCCGTCCCAAGGCAGCCAGGCCCTCCTCTATGGCCCTTGACATGCCCTCATAATCGGCAGCTACCGATTTTCCGGTAATTACCACCTGCCCCTCAAAGCGATCCAGGGCATAGCGCAAATGCTGATAAGAGCCATACATCTGGGCAGAGTCAAAAAATGTCACGCCCTGGCGCATGGCGCTGAGTATCAGCTCGCCGCCCGCCTCGGCAGAAATACCCGCCTGCAGCGGCCCCATGGGGAGAATACCAAAGCAAAGCTCGCTGACTTCAATTCCGGTACGTCCCAGCTTGTTATATTTCATATTCCGCCCCTTTCCGAAACAACAGACCTGCCCACAGCCAGGCCGTCCCATCTTTTGTAATTAAATATGTAAATTTAATTATACCACGCTTTTACGATAATGCCAATAACTTGACAAACTAATAGGAAAAATTTATGATAATTAGACAGTATGGCTAAGAAAGGAAACGGTTATGGAAAACGTATTTGATATTCTTACCGAGAGAGGTTATATCGAGCAATCCACCGATGCCGGGGAAGTAAGAGAAATGCTGGGACGCGGCCCGGTCACTTTCTACATCGGTTTTGACCCCACTGCCGACAGCCTGCATGTGGGTCATTTTATTCAGGTCATGGTTATGATGCATATGCAGCGGGCAGGCCATCGTCCCATTGCCCTGGTTGGCGGCGGCACCGCCATGGTCGGCGATCCTTCCGGCCGTACCGATATGCGTTCCATGATGACTAAGGAAACTATTGAGCATAATGCCGATTGCTTCAAAAAACAGCTCTCCCGCTTTATAGATTTTGATACTGAAGGCGGCGCTATTATGGTTAACAATGCCGAATGGCTGCTGCCGCTGAACTATATAGAATTTCTGCGGGATTACGGCAGATATTTTTCGGTAAACAGGATGCTTACGGCAGAATGTTATAAATCCCGCCTGGAAAAAGGCCTTACTTTCCTGGAATTCAACTACATGCTGATGCAGGCTTTTGACTTTTTGGAGCTGCACCGCCGCTATAATGCCAATCTGGAAATGGGCGGCAGCGACCAGTGGTCCAATATTCTGGCCGGCGCTGATCTGATCCGCCGGGTGGAAGAAGGCGCTCCTGCCCATGCTCTTACTTTTAAGCTGCTGACTACCAGCGCCGGCGTAAAAATGGGAAAGACCGTCGGCGGAGCTGTCTGGCTGGACAGGGAAAAGACCAGCCCCTATGAATTTTATCAGTACTGGCGCAATATTGATGATGCCGATGTAGCCAACTGCCTGGCACTGCTTACCTTTATCCCCATGGATGAAATAAGAGCGATAACCGATATGGAACACGGCGCCGATATCAATAAAGCCAAGGAAAGACTGGCCTATGAAGTTACCAAACTGGTCCATGGCGAAAAGGATGCTGAGGAATCCCAGGCTGCGGCCAAAGCCCTATTCGGCGGAGGCGGAAACACCGCCAATATGCCATCTACCGATATTGAAGCGGCTAAGGTGGATACCGGCATCACTATCATTGATCTGCTTACAGCCTGCGGCATAATCTCCAGCAACAGCGAAGGCCGGCGGCTGATAAAAGAAGGCGGCATCTATCTTAACAACCAACGGATAACAGCTTTCGACCAGCCCATAAGCAGGACTGATTTTCCTGACGGCACAGCGATGCTGCGCAAAGGCAAAAAAGTTTACCATAAAGCAGTTCTTAAATAAAAATATGTAATTGCAGCTTTTAAATATCCGGAGATGATCATCTCCGGATATTTTTTTGCCCTGCATACAGACCATATCACATATGAACGGGAATACGCCAGGGGAATCATTGGAAATGAAAAAAGCAGCAAATCAAAGAAAGCATTAGAAAACATGAGATAAAAATAGTTTTTACCCAAAAATCACAGTCATATGCGGTTTGCTACTCTGACCAATTTTGATTATCATTAGAACATCAATTAGCACTCGATTTAAGCGAGTGCTAGCAATTCCCCAAAAACAAGGAGGACATCATAATGAATATCAAACCTTTAGGTGAACGCGTACTGGTAAAACCCATCGAAAACAATGATGTTACCAAAAGCGGCATTGTGCTGCCTGATACTGCTAAAGAAAAACCCCAGCAGGGCGTTATCGTAGCTGTCGGCCCCGGCCGTATGCTGGATGACGGAACCCGCGTACCCATGGAAGTCAAGGAAGGCGATATCGTTCTTTTTGCCAAATTCGCAGGAACGGAAATGAAACTGGATTGCGACGCTTATATGATCCTTAACGCTGACCGCGACATTCTGGCTGTTCTGGAAAAATAGATTACATCCCTGCTGTTAAACAAAAGCTAAGACAAAATTACGGAGGTAATTATAATGGCTAAACAGATCGTTTTTGATACCGAAGCACGTCAGGCTTTGGAACGCGGCGTCAATGCTTTGGCAGACGCAGTAAAAGTTACTATGGGCCCCAAAGGCCGCAATGTTGTTCTGGAAAGAAAATACGGTTCTCCCCTTATCACCAATGACGGCGTGACCATCGCCAAAGAGATCGAACTGGAAGATCCTCTGGAAAATATGGGCGCCCAGTTGGTCAAAGAAGTGGCCACCAAAACCAATGATGTAGCCGGCGACGGTACTACCACAGCTACCCTGCTGGCTCAGACTATTATTCACGAAGGCATGAAAAACGTAGCCGCCGGCGCTAATCCCATGATCCTGAAAAAAGGCATTGAGATGGCTACCGCAGCCGCTGTTGACGAACTGAAAAAGAATGCCAAAACCGTATCCGGCAAAAAGGAGATCAGCCAGGTAGCGTCTATTTCCGCCAATGATACCGAAATAGGCGAGATCATTGCCGACGCAATGGAAAAAGTCGGTTATGACGGCGTTATCACCATTGAGGAAAGCCAGGGCTTTGAAACCAGCGCAGAAGTGGTGGAAGGCATGCAGTTCGACCGCGGCTATCTCTCCCCCTATATGGTAACCGATACCGAGAAGATGGAAGCTGTCCTGGATAATCCCTATATCCTGCTCACCGATAAAAAGATCAGCACCATCAATGAGATCCTGCCTTTGCTGGAACAGGTAGTCAAGAGCGGCAAACAGATGCTGATCATCGCCGAGGATATCGAGGGCGAAGCTCAGGCCACCCTGATCCTGAACAAACTCCGCGGCACCTTTACCTGCGTTGCCGTTAAGGCTCCCGGTTTCGGCGATCGTCGCAAAGCCATGCTGCAGGATATCGCTATCCTCACCGGCGGCATGGTCATCAGCGAAGAGCTGGGCACCAAAATGGAAAATGCCACCCTGGATATGCTGGGCAGCGCCCGTCAGGTCAAAATCACCAAAGACCATACCACTATCATTGACGGCGTAGGCGATAAAGATGAGATCAATGCCAGAGTTGCCCTGATCAGACGCCAGTATGAAGAATCCACTTCCGAATTTGACAAGGAAAAACTTCAGGAACGCATTGCCAAACTGGCCGGCGGCGTTGCAGTCATTAAGGTCGGCGCAGCCACCGAAACAGAACTGAAAGAAAAGAAACTCCGTTACGAGGACGCTCTTTCCGCTACCCGCGCTGCTGTTGAAGAAGGAATCGTACCCGGCGGCGGCCTGGCCCTTCTGGAGACCCTGCCCGCAGTAGAAGCTCTGAGCGCAGAAGGCGATGTTCAGACCGGTATCAATATCATCAAAAAGACCCTGGAAGAACCCATCAAGCAGATCGCTTACAATGCAGGTCTGGAAGGCGCCGTCATCGTTGAAAAGGTCAAGAATTCTCCTGCCGGCGTTGGCTTCAATGCCGCTACGGAAACTTTTGAAAACATGCTGGATGCCGGTATCGTGGATCCTACCAAAGTTACCCGTTCCGCTCTGCAGCATGCAGCATCTATCGCCGCAATGCTGCTGACCACCGAAACTTTGGTAGCCGATATCCCCAAAGAAAACTCCGCTCCCGCACCTTCTCCTGACGCAGGATATGGCATGATGGCATAAAGTCCGGTGATAAACGGAGATAAAAATACGGAAAGCATTTGCTTTCCGTATTTTTTTGCCTCTATTGGGCATCCCATAATTTAGCTGCCCCATATTTTCAGGCATATCGTATGCCGCCTCTCTGCACTTTAACTCCCCAGTAAAATCATACCGGCAGGCAGACAAGGCATATCTGTTCTGCGGCAATGGTCAATTGCTTATATCAGGAGGCTGTATCTCAATATTGTTATCTTCTTCAAAAAGCAGCATGGCCGCAAGTATGGTATCCGGATCATCCTTAAGTACAGCTTTCAGTGCCGCAGCCTGCAGCTCACCACTGTGGTCGGCATATAAAGTATAGCCAACATCCGTAAAGAAATCGGCTACCCAACCGCTAGGAACAGGCACCACCTGAAACTGATAAACCTTTTTATCATTCAAAGGACAGCGCCCCTGATAATTCATTTCCATCAGCTCGCTGTAGGCAAAAGTACCTGACGGCTCCAGTTCCGCATAAAGTGCCGCGGCCTGTTGTATATCCTCTGCCGCAAAAGTCTGCCATTGCCCATCCGCTTCGTCATAACGGTAAATATTGCCATCGTAATAATAAAGCTCCAGGGGCGAGCCCAGCACTCTGCCCTTAAGATGCCTGTTTTCACCGCAGCGTTCGCCGGTAAACCAAAAATATTCCCGTTGTTCCCCGTCCGTTTCCAGCATACATGAAAACTCAAAACGACCGTCGGCGGTCAGCGCCTGAGCAAAAGATTGCTGCACCCGGGCGGCATCCGGCGGCCGGGAATTGCTGTAAAAGAAAATTCCTCCTGCTGCCAGCAGCACTATCAGCAGCGGCAATAATAGCTTTATTTTGATTTTCATATCCGCACCTCCCGCCTAATAATATGAATAAACTGCCAAGAAGATTCATCAGCAAAAAGGTTTTTGCTGAAACTGTACAGAATAAAAAGTATAGTGTTTTTTGACCTTATGGCAATAAATAATCATAAAATGTCAGGAGTGCATTATCTTGAATCAATGGCAGAAGCATTTGGAACGCACAGTAGGCACTATTCTGCTGGATGAGCAAATGCTTGCAAAACGTGTTTCCGAAATGGCGCAGGAGATTACCGCAGATTATGATGCGGTTCACGCAGAAGAACTGGTGGTAATCGGCATCCTCCGCGGCTCAGTAGTCTTTATGAGCGATCTTATAAGGCAGCTGCAGCTTCCGGTAGTTCTGGATTTTATGGCTACCAGCAGCTATGCCAAAGGAACCCGCAGCAGCGGTACTGTGCGGATACTTAAAGATATATCTGAATCCATCAGCGACAAACATGTGCTGATAGTGGAGGATATTATCGACAGCGGTCTGACTTTGCAATGTCTGAAAGAACTGTTGCTGGCCAGAAAACCCAAGTCTTTGAAGCTTTGTTCCCTGCTAGATAAGCCAAGCCGCCGCACAGTTGAACTAAGCGCCGATTATACCGGATTCACTATTCCCGATGAATTCGTGGTAGGTTACGGGCTGGATTATAACGGTCATTACAGGCAACTTCCATACATCGGCGTTTTAAAGCCTGAAGCATACAAATAAAATATTGTCAATTATGAAAGGGGCGATTTCCTTGACGGAAGAACTAGAACTCATCACATGGGCAGAATGTGAATCCATCAGCAAAGATTTAATGGCTAATGCCGCAGATTTTGAAGAAGCTATGCTGGAAAAGCTTTCCAATATGCAGGGATTGTATTTTATGTGCTACACCGGCACAGAGCTGGGCGGCACCCTCTGGAAAGCTCCTGAACCAGCCATCATTTATATAGGCCGGGCGGGCAAGGACAGCCCCCGGCATTGGCGTAACGATACCGGCGTATCCACAGTCCGCCGTTCCCTGGCCGCCATGCTGGCAAATTCTCTGCAATTAACTTCTGTTCCCAACCAAAATCCGGATGCTGACGACGCTGACCGTTACAGCAATTATGCTTTGACTGCGGAAAGCGAAGAAAAGCTTACAAACTGGATGAAGCATAATATCAGGATATCTTTTTGGGAAATGGAGCCGGAAAAGATCGAAGCCGCTTATCACGGACTTATCAACTTCAATACCCCCAAACTGAATTTTCAGGATAATCCCAACAATACCTTTGGCCAGCAGATCAAATCCTACCGCAAGCTGCTGATAGATATGGCTGCCTCCTATGAGGCAGAAAAGTAATTCCCAAAACCTTCAGTAACATTATTTATAATGGGATTATAAAGCCGTGGTTTACGGTATAAAATAATACTTTACAAGCAAGCGAAACGTGACAAAAATATAATCACTGATTAAGGGGAGTAGCTTAAAAGCAATGTGTCAACAATCCTGATTGCAAAATCTGGCACATTCTCCGCAAGGAAAGCAAGACCTTGATACGCTGTAAAGGCGCATCAAGGTCTTTTCTGATGACCGGCACATATTAAGGAGGTATTTTTTTGGATCAGTCAGTTAAACAGTCTTTGAAAATGGTAGCCATTGTGGTTGGCTGCGCAATTATTTTCAATATAGGTATTTTGA
>CAKQQU010000022.1 GCA_934271085.1 uncultured Bacillota bacterium
CACTGACGATCAGCTGCATCAGGCTATGGACATCCTGGAAGAATCCGTTGGCGTAGTCCTCGAGTAGTTTCTGAATTTGCTTTTTAGAGAGCGAACAGATCATCAATTGTGATCTGTTCGCCCCCTTGTTATGTTTATGCGGCGGCGGCTCTTGCATCGCATCTGCCGGTGCCAAAATATAAAAATAAAACAGGAGGAAAGAAAACATGTTAACCGGTAAAGAATTAGCAAAAGTTGTTAATCATCCTGGTGAAAAGACTCAGAAGATGCTGGCAGACGCCAGACCTTATCTGATCGGCGCACTGCCGATGGCACCTATCGTAGCAGAAGAAGCACAGGGTGCAGTGATCAAAGACGTAGAAGGCGACCTGTATGTAGATATGTTCGCAGGCGTAGGCGTACTGAGCCTGGGACATCGTTATCCTACCGTAGTAGAAGCAGTAAAGAACCAGGCAGACAAAATCATGTGCACCATGGTAAACTACTGCCAGTATGCACCTGACCTGGAATTGGCCCAGAAACTGAACACCATCACCCCCGGTGGACAGGAAATGCGCGCAGTATTCTCCAGCTCCGGTTCCGAAGCAGTAGAAAACGCAATCAAGATCGCAAAATCCGCAACCGGCCGCCATGGCGTTATCACTCTGACCAACGCATTCCATGGCCGCACCCTGCTGTCTGGCGCACTGACTCATAAATGCGCACCTCAGAAAAACGGATATGGACCTCAGCCCTCTGAGATCTACAGATTGGCCGACTTCTATGAATATCGTTACAACCACGGTATGAATAGAGAAGACTACATCAAATACCTGCTGGACGAAGCAGAATTTGCATTCAAGAACACCATCGATACTGAAGACGTAGCCTGCTTCATCGCCGAGTGCGTACAGGGCGAAGGCGGCTTCCTGCCTCAGCCTAAAGAATACCTGCAGGGCATCAAAAAACTGTGCGAAGAGTACGGCATTCTCTACATCGCCGATGAAATCCAGAGTGGTTTCTGCCGCACCGGTAAATTCTTCGCCATCGAGCATATGGGCTTCAACCCCGACATCATGACCATCGCAAAATCCATGGCAGACGGTATGCCTTTGGCCGCAACACTGGTCAAGAGCGAACTGGACAAAGTAAAACCCGGCCAGCTGGGCGGCACTTACATGGGTAATGCAATGTCCTGCGCAGCATCTTGCGCAGCCATCGACGCATTCAAAGCAAACGACTTCTGCGGCCGTGCAGTCGTAATCGGCGACTACATTAAGAGCAGAGTAGAGAAGATGATGAAAGATCATCCTCAGATTGGTGACTTCCGCGGACTGGGCGCAATGTGCGCAATGGAAATCGTCGAAGATCCTACCACCAAGAAACCCGGAGCCAAGCTGCTGGGCCAGATCATCAAAGAATGCAACAAACGCGGTATGCTGGTACTGGCATGCGGTATGCGCGGCAACAACATGCGCTTCCTGCCTCCGCTGGTTATCACTGACGATCAGCTGCATCAGGCTATGGACATCCTGGAAGAATCCGTTGGCGTAGTCCTCGAGTAGTTTCTGAATTCCGCTGTTGGGAAAGCTGCTCAGGCAGCTTTCCCAACTTGGGTTTTTGCTTATCCGTGCCTGCTTAATAATTGTTTTGGCTTTAATCTCCCTGCAAAGGGATATATTATGGAAGTTCAGGTTAAAATATTATTTTGCCGGACAAGCAAAAATGGATTCATTGAGTTTTGGCATAGCCGTTGCTCAAGTAATTAAATGCTGTTAAGCGCCTGACGCTTAATATATTTTGCTTACCATTAATTTATCAAGGTGGGAGGAAAGGATAAAATGAGACTTGAAATAGACTCGATCAAAATCAAAGATATTCAAGAGTCCTCTACTACTGCTATCAAAGACGGCGTTCTCTACCTCAATAAAAAAGAGCTGGAAGAGCTGCTGTTGAAAGATGCAAAAATCAAAGCTGTTGACATCAATATCGCACTGCCTGGTGAAAAAGACAGAATTATCTGCATCCAGGATGTTATGCAGCCCCGCTGCAGAATTGAAGGCAACAACTTCCCCGGTTTCGTTGACAAGATGCAGACCGTTGGTAACGGCAAGACCGTCTCTTTGGATGGCGCTGCTGTAACCGTTTCCAACCCTGAGTCCACTCGTATTGAGATGGGCATCCTGGATATGGACGGCCCGATGGCTACTCTGACCCCTTATGCCAAACTGAACATCGTCAGCCTGGCTTTCTATCCTGTTGAAGATATCAAGAATAATGCCAACGAAGAAAGAATCTTCGAAGACGCTATTAAAGCTGCCGGCCTGAAAGCTTGCGTCTATCTGGCCAAAGCTGGCATCGGCATGACTCCTGACGAAGTTGAAGTATACGAATCTGAAGTTGGTCAGGTCGTTGATCCTTCTCTGCCCAAGATTGCATACTGCTTCCAGGCTTATACTCCTCAGTTCGACTACAAAGGCATCTCCGATAGATTCTTCTACGGCGCTGCAGTAGCCAACACCTTCCCCACTATCATCAACCCCAACGAAGCCCTGGACGGCGCTGTTGTCGGCTGGAACGCTATCAAGGCTATTGATACCTACAGCATGCAGAACAACGGCACCATCAAAGAGCTCTACAAACATCACGGCAAAGACCTGAACTTCGTCGGTGTTGTTATTAACTCCGCCAGCACCAATGCTGAGTTCAGACAGCTGACCGCTGATATGTGCGCTAACCTGCTGAAGAATGTTCTTCACGCCGACGGTGCCGTATTGACCAAGATCCTCGGTGGTATGCCTCATGCCGATATCGCTTGCACCGGCGTTGCTTGCGAACATGCTGGTGTTAAGACCTGCTGCCCCACCACTCCTCTGACCGCTACCGGTACTTTGGCAGATACCATTCTGTACAATGATATCGAGCTGGACCTGATCACCATCACCGGTTCTCCCTTCGAAAGAACCTGGAACATCAAGTTCAAACCCGAAAAAATCTTTGGCGGCGCTCCTCATACCAAGATCTACTTCTCCGAACCCATTCCTCAGTGGGCAGACAGCGAAGTCCTCAATATGGAACAGTATCTGATGTGCGGTGTTCATGACCATACTGGCAGCCGCAATATCATCACCAAAGAGTATTAGTACAGAAGAGAGGTAAACTAATATGGCTAAAAAGGTTGTTCTTTATTTGAACCAGTTCTTCGCTGGTATCGGCGGAGAAGATAAAGCTGACGTCGGCTTCGGCGTATCCGAAAAGCCCATCGGCCCCGGCATGCTCTACAAAAAATGCTTGGCTGACACTTTCGGTGACGATGCCGAACTGGTTGCCACCATTTACTGCGGCGACAACTATTTTTCCAAAAACACCGAGGCTTCCACTGCAGAAGCTATCGAACTGATCAAACCCTATGAGCCTGACATCTTCTTTGCAGGCCCCGGTTTTGCTGCCGGTCGTTACTGCGAAGCTTGCGGCGCAATGTGCAAAGCTGTTAAAGAAGCTTTCAACATCCCCGTAATCAGCGCTATGCGTGATGACTGCAAGAGCGAATATCATAAGGTCGCTTATATCGTCAAAACCAATGAAAACTCTGCAACCATGAAGGACAGAGTTGCTGAAATGGTCAAACTGGCCAAATATCTGACCGATGATCATTCCAACGAATATACTCCTCTGCTGAACCTGGAACACATCCCGGATCCTGATGAGTACAACTATTTCCGCCGCGAAGTTCTGGCCGGCGCCTTCATCGACAAGACCGTTGCCGAACGTTCCGTGGAAAAACTGTTGGCCAAAGTCAAAGGCGAACCCTTCGAAACCGAAGTTGTTCCCGAAAGACTGGAAATCGTTCCCTGCCCGCCCGCTATCAAAGACATGAGCAAATGCACCATCTGCCTGGTCTCTGACGGTGGTCTGGTTCCCGATGGTAACCCCGACAGAATGGCAACCAGAAGTAATCTTATCTGGAATTCCTACAACCTGGATGACCTGTTCAAGAGCTACACTGTTGTCCACGCCGGTTACTTCAACGACTATATCCTCCAGGATCCTAATAGACTGCTGCCCGTCGACGCTCTGAAAGAAGAGATCGCCGAAGGTAGACTGGGCGGCATCGATGAGCTGACCTATGCAATGCCCGCCTGCACCACTGTTTCTAAGAAGTGCGAAGAAAACGGCGCTATCATTGCTCAGGATATTCTGGCTAAAGGCAAGGCTGATGCAGTCATCCTGACCTCTACGTGAGGCACCTCCACTCGTTGCGGGTCAACGATTGCAAGACAGATTGAAAAAGCCGGTATTCCTACCGTTCAGATCACCGCTGTTCCTAACATCGCCGAGATGGTCGGTGTCAACAGAATTCTGTGCGGCGTAGCCGTTCCTAATCCTGTTGGTAATCCTAAACTTCCTGCAGAACAGGAAAAAGTTCTGCGTCGTCAGTTTGTTGACAAAGCCCTTGAAATGCTCCAGACTGATTACGAGAAGAGCACGGTAGTTACTCTTGAGGACTAGTAATGCTTGCTAAGGTCAACCCTTGGCGGACTTGTTCGGTATTGCTTGCCCCTCTCGGTGGGGGATAGATAACCGAAATAAGCAGTAATCATCTGCTAAGCTAACTATCCGGGATGCTGCAGGCCATTGGCTCAGCATCCCGGGCAGGGCCTACATCATGTGTTCCAGCTACTTCTCCAAGCAGCCGGACAATGTCATTTTTTGGATAAAATTTTCCTATATGAAAGCTGAGGTTAATATGACTGAGAAAATTTATGATTGCATTATTATCGGCGGCGGCCCCGCCGGTTTGGCAGCTGGCTCCTATGCCGGCCGTTCCCGTATGTCCACTCTGATTATTGAAAAGGCTAAGATCGGCGGCCAGATCGTTATCACCGCTGAGATCGAAAACTATCCCGGCGGCGTTGTCGGCGATAGCGGCCCCTCCCTTATTGACAGAATGTCCAAGCAGGCCGATTCTTTTGGCGCTGAAAAAACATACGATACCATCGTTGATATGCAGCTCGAGGGCGATGTGAAAAAGATCATCGGCACCAAAGGCGAATATCTTGCCAAAACCGTTATTCTGGCTTCCGGCGCTTTTCCCCGTCCCATCGGCTGCCCCGGCGAACAGGAACTGGTTGGTAAAGGTGTTTCTTACTGCGCTACTTGCGACGCGGCCTTCTTTGAAGATATGGAAGTTTACGTAGTCGGCGGCGGCGACTCTGCTGTTGAAGAGGCTATGTATCTGACCAAATTTGCCCGCAAAGTCACTGTTATCCATCGCCGTGACGAACTGCGCGCCGCAAAATCCATTCAGGAAAAGGCTTTTGCCAATCCTAAGATGCACTTCATGTGGAATTCCGTTGTTACCGAGCTGAAAGGCGACGGTATCCTGGAGAGCATGATAGTTAAAGATACCAAGACCGGAGAAGAACGGGAAGTATTTGCTCCTGAAGAAGACGGCACCTTCGGCGTATTCGTATTCATCGGCTTTGTTCCCAATTCCGACGTTTTCGAAGGCAAAGTTGCCATGGAGAACGGCTACATCCTTACCGATGATGATATGCGCACCAACATCCCCGGCGTTTTCGCTGCCGGCGACGTAAGAAAGAAGAGCCTGCGTCAGGTAGTTACTGCTGCTGCTGACGGTGCTATTGCCGCTACTTCTGCACTCCATTACATCGAAGGTATTTAATTTTATACCATAAATTTTATTTAGGAGGAAATGTACAATGTTGGAAGTCAATAAAGACACTTTTGAAGCTGAAGTTCTGAAAGCTGATGGTACTGTATTCGTCGATTATTTCGGTGATGGTTGCGTTCCCTGCGCTGAACTGATGCCTTTTGTTCATGATCTGGCCGACAAATATGGCGATAAGATCAAATTCTGCTGCCTGAACACCACCAAAGCCCGTCGTCTTGCTATCGGTCAGCGCATCCTGGGCCTGCCTGTTATGGCTATTTACCAGAACGGCGAAAAGGTCGAGGAGCTGGTTAAAGAAGCAGCTACCCGCGATGCAATCGAAGCCATGGTCAAGAAATATCTGTAAGCTTTTAAATCTGTTTATACGTCCTGGTATTTTAATACAGGTAGTATAATAATTAATCGGGAAAGGAGGAAATTATTGTGAGCCTGATTAAAGATGCAAAAGTTATCATCATTGGCGATAGAGACGGTGTTCCCGGTCCTGCTATTGAAGAGTGCATTAAAGCCGCTGGCGGCGATGTAATATTCTCTTCTACCGAGTGCTTTGTCTGAACTGCCGCTGGTGCTATGGACCTGGAAAATCAGAAGAGGGTTAAAGATTTAGCCGAACAGTACGGTCCTGAGAATATTCTTGTTATTCTTGGTGCTTCCGAAGCTGAAGCTGCTGGTCTCTCCGCAGAGACTGTCAGCGCCGGTGACCCCACTTTTGCCGGTCCTTTAGCAGGAGTCTCGTTGGGACTCCGTGTTTACCACATCTGCGAAAGTGAAATTAAGGACGAAATCCCCGCTGACCTCTATGACGAGCAGGTTGGTATGATGGAAATGGTACTTGATGTCGACGCTATCGCAGCTGAGATGCAGTCTATTCGTGCAGACTACTGCCAGTTCTAATCTTTTGTGGTGATGTGGTGACAAGTCGCCACATCACCACTGTTTTTTATATTTATGATCAGCGGAAACGCTTGAATAAACGGAGGAAATATAGATGAACAGTGTTATTGCCGCAACCAGCTATGTTCTGGTGCATACTCCTGATATGATCCTGCATAATGGTACCACAATCACCACCGAAAAAATCGTAAATCCTGAGTCCGAATATCTTAAGGAACTCCCTAATCATATTAGAACTTATGAGCAGGCTTTGGCTTATGCTCCCAACCAGACCTACATTGGCAACATGACCCCCGACGAACTGGCTGCCATTCCTCAGCCCTGGTACGAAGCCGGTAAAGAAGTTGAGGCCAAACGTGAAGGCCGTTTCGGCGAGATCCTGCCCCAGGATGAATTTTATGTTTTGATGCAGATCTGCGATGTTTTTGATCTGCTGGTTCTGGAAAAAGGCTTTGCCGCCGCAACTAAAGAAAAATTCGCTAAAGATCCTGCCGCTATCCCCAGCATGATCGAACGCATCAAAGAAGGCGTTGATATTGCTGAGATCGAAGCTCTGGTCAATGACGAGCATGCGGAAGGCCTCTATATGGATGGCAAACTGGTCGGCGCCGTAAAACGCGCTCACGATGTTGATACCAACCTGACTGCCCATGTTATGCATGAGAACCTGGTATCTAAGGCCAGCAGCGTTCTGGCACTGATGCATCTGGTACAGAAAAACGGCATCGATGCTTCTGAGATCGAATATGTTATCGATTGCTCCGAAGAAGCCTGCGGTGATATGAACCAGCGCGGCGGCGGCAACTTTGCTAAAGCTGCTGCAGAGATCGCCGGCCTGACTGGTGCCAGCGGCGAAGACGTCCGTGGTTTCTGCGCTGCTCCTACCCATGCTATGATCACTGCTGCCTCTTTGGTTAAAGCCGGTGTTTATAAGAAAGTTGCCGTCACTGCCGGTGGCTGCACCGCTAAACTGGGCATGAACAGTAAAGACCATGTCAAGAAGGGTCTCCCCGCATTGGAAGACTGCCTGGGCGGTTTTGCCGTTCTGGTTTGCGCAAACGATGGCGTTAACCCCGAGATCAACCTGGATATCTGCGGCCGTCATACTGTCGGTACCGGTTCCGCACCTCAGGCTGTTATCGGCTCCCTGGTCGCCAATCCTCTGGACAGAAACGGTCTGAAGATCGTTGATATTGATAAATTCAGCCCCGAAATGCAGAATCCTGACATCACCAAACCCGCAGGCGCCGGCGATGTTCCTCTGGCTAACTACAAGATGATCGGCGCTCTGGCTGTTCAGCGCGGCGAGATTCAGCGTGCTGACCTGGCTTCTTTCCCCGAAAAGCACGGCTTGGTCGGTTGGGCACCTACTCAGGGCCATATCCCCTCCGGCGTTCCTTACATCGGCTTCTGCCGTCAGGATATCCTGGATGGTAAGATCAACAAGGCTATGATCATCGGTAAAGGTTCTCTGTTCCTGGGCCGTATGACCAACCTGTTCGACGGTGTTTCCTTCATCATCCAGCCCAACTCCGGCGCTAATGCTGGCGCAGCTATGGATGAAGGCGAAGTTAAAAAGATGATTGCCAAAGCAATGAAACAGTTTGCTTTGTCTCTGATGGAAGGCGAGGAGGAAGAATAAATGACAGGCAATATTGAAGGTATTATTGCCCAGACATTCATGGATATCGCCCAGGGCCTGGAAACCGGCAGCTTCGGCAAACGTCCCAGAATCGCTCTGACCGGTATGGGCAGCGAACACGGCGAAGAAAACTCTATGGCCGGCGCTCTCATGGCTCAGGCCAAGGGCATTGATGTTGTTTATATCGGCAGCATCTCCGATGACCGTCTGGCTGAATGCGTTAAAGTTAGCACTCCTGACGAGTGCCATTCCACTATGGAAAAAATGGTCAACAACCATGAGGTTGACGGTGCTGTTACCATGCACTATCCTTTCCCCATCGGTGTATCTACAGTTGGCCGTTGCGTAACTCCCGGACGTGGCAAAGCCATGTACCTGGCAAATACCACCGGTACTTCTTCCACCGACCGCGTTGAAGGCATGATCAAAAACGCCATTTACGGCATTATCGTTGCCAAAGCATGCGGCATCAAGAACCCCACCGTTGGTATCGCCAATGTTGACGGCGCCCGTCAGACCGAGAGCGCTTTGAAAGAACTGCAGGCAAATGGCTATGATATCACTTTTACCGAGTCCGAGCGTGCCGATGGCGGCTGCGTAATGCGCGGCAATGATATTCTGCTGGGCACTCCTGATGTTATGGTCATGGATTCCCTCACCGGTAATATCCTGGTCAAGATGCTGGCTGCTTTCAATTCCGGCGGCAGCTACGAGGGTATGGGCTGGGGCTATGGCCCTGGTATCGGCGAAGGTTATGATCCCCTGGTCATGATCGTTTCCCGTGCTTCCGGCGCTGCTGTTATCGCAGGCGCTTTGGAATATGCAGGCGAACTGGTCAGAGGCGATTACCGTAAAGTGGCTGAGGCAGAATTCAAAGCTGCCAAGGTTGCCGGACTGCAGGCTATTTTGGATTCCAAAAAAGCCAAACCCGCAGGCGAAGCTAAACCTGCTGCCAAACAGCCTCCCAAAGAAGTTGTTGATACCGCTATCGTGGGTATCGAAGTTATGGATCTGGAAGACGCTGTTCAGGCTCTGTGGCGGGAAGAGATCTATGCCGAAAGCGGCATGGGCTGCACTGGTCCCGTTATCATGGTTTCTGCTGCCAAACTGGAAAAAGCCGCTGCTGTTCTTAAAGAAAACGGCTTTGAAGCTGGCGTTGAATAAGCCTTTGCTTTTTGAGCAAAAGACCGTTGAAGCATTGCTTCAACGGTCTTTTTTTATGATACAACAAACCTTTCATGCTCCCGGAAATAAGGATACTGACGTCCTGGCTAGCGGCTTTTATCATGGTGCAATTATTTAGCAAACTGGATTGAAAATGCATATGGCGGTATGACGGCCCGAATCCGCGGAACAATAAAAATCCGGAAAGCATTGGCTTCCCGGATTTTGTTTAGTATCAGATATCGAATTATTTGATATTGAATTATCTTGCCTCCTGCTCCCGGTCAGCCAATCCCAAAGCTATTTCGTCTATGATGCGGCCGGCTGCATCAGCATGATCCGCGGCTTTGGTTATGGGGCGGCCTATCACCAGATAATCAGCGCCGCTGGCTATGGCCTCCCTGGGGGTGAGGACGCGGGCCTGATCGTCTTTGCCTGCCCAGGTGGGACGCACCCCGGGAGTTACTATCAAAAAGTCTTTGCCGCAGGCCTTGCGTATGGCTGTGATCTCCTGAGGCGAACAAATAACCCCATCCAAGCCGCTTTTTTGCGCCATTTGGGATAAATATACTACCCGGTCGCAAATCGGGCCTTTTAGCCCCATTTCTTCGTTAAACTGCTGTTGGCTGGTACTGGTAAGTACGGTAACCCCCAGCAGTAAGGGACGGCGGCAGTTCAGCTGAGCTGCTTCCTCCCTGGCTGCCTGGGCAGCAGCGGTAAGCATTTTGCTACCGCCGGAAGCGTGCAGGGTACACATGAAAGCTCCCTTATCCACCATTACCTTGGCTGCTTCCGCTACTGTGTTGGGAATATCGTGAAACTTGAGATCCACAAAGACCTGTCCGCCAAAAAGCCCAATATATTCTACAAGCTGGGGGCCTTCGCTGTTATAAAGCTGCATGCCTATTTTGTAGGCGCCTGCCTTATCCTGCAACAGCCGAATAAAATTAAAGGCCTCACGCTTGCCCGGTACATCCAAGGCAACGATCAGCCGTTTTTTTGCTTCGGCGCGTAGCTCTTCTGTAATTATTACCATTGGTTGCGCACCCTCTCTGTGATACTTGGCTAAAGCCAAAGCAGTTAAATAAAAAGCCCCGCTTTGCCGTGTCGACCGCTGTTTTGAAACCTGCTATATGCAGGTGGGTCTCCTCCCGAGCACTTTTGCCTTCCCCTGGAATCTGTCGGGGCCTGACAGCCATGCCCGGAGCATAAAGTCCCTTTTACGGAGTGTTGGGTCAAAACTGGCGGTTGATGCACGCACATCGCAGGGCTACCTACAAACTTATTTTAGCATGCGCGGCGGGCAATTACAACCACCAGCTTGTACAAATAATCCGCAGCTTATTGCCTTATTTTTCCTCTTTTTGCGGTATTGATGTTTTAATATGCAATTCCCGCAGTTGTTTTAAAGTTACTTCATCAGGAGCCTGAGTCATCATATCAGTAGCGCTCTGAGTCTTGGGGAAAGCGATGACGTCGCGGATGCTGTCTTTGTGGCCCATCAGCATGATCATGCGGTCCAGACCAAAAGCCAAGCCGCCATGGGGCGGAGCGCCGAATCCAAAGGCTTCCAGCAAATAGCCAAACTTGGCTTTGCTGTCTTCCGGAGTTATCTTGAGAATGTCAAATATCTTCTGCTGTACATCGCTGGTATGGATACGGATAGAGCCGCCGCCCAGCTCGCAGCCATTGAGCACGCAGTCGTAAGCCTTGGCTCTGGCCTGCCCGGGATCGGTGGTAAGCAGGGGGATATCCTCATCTTTCGGAGCGGTGAAGGGATGGTGCATGGCTTTCCAGCGATCTTCCTCTTTATCCCATTCGAACATGGGGAAGTCCAGTACCCACAGGAAATTGTATTCGTTTTCGTCGATCAGGTTTTCCCTGGCGGCAATCTCGCAGCGCAGGTGACCCAAAGCCTCGGCGCAGGTCAGCATATCCGCTGCCACGAACATCAGCATATCGCCTGGCTCAGCGCCCATCCTTTCGCAAATAGCCTGCATTTGCTCTTCGGTGAAGAATTTGGCTATGGGAGATTTTACGCCGTTTTCTTCCACCATGATATAGGCCAGTCCTTTGGCTCCGTAAATGCCCACGAAGTCTTTAAGGTCATCCATAGTGCGGCGGGAATAATGGCCGCAGCCTTTGGCATTGATACCTCTGACCCAACCGCCTTTTTGGGCGACGGAGGCGAAGGTGGTGAATTCGCTTTCCCGGCAGATATCAGCCACGTCGATCAGTTCCATGCCAAAGCGCAGGTCAGGCTTATCGGAACCATAACGACCCATAGCTTCATGCCAGCTCATGGTGGGGAAGGGGATCTTTACATCTACATCCATAACTTCCTTGAAGATGAATTGCAGCATTCTCTCGCACAGATCCCGGATCTCTTCTTCCTGGATAAAGCTCATTTCCATATCCAGCTGGGTGAATTCCGGCTGGCGGTCGGCGCGCAAGTCCTCATCACGGAAGCAGCGGGCGATCTGGAAATACTTATCCATACCTGCAACCATCAGGATCTGCTTAAACAACTGCGGGCTCTGAGGCAGGGCATAGAATGCGCCTGGATGAACGCGGGAGGGAACCAGATAGTCTCTGGCGCCTTCGGGAGAGCTTTTGCAGAGTATAGGGGTTTCGATCTCGTAAAAACCTTCCGCATCCAGAAAATGCCGCATGGCGATTGTGACTTTGTGGCGCAGGCGCAGGGCTTCCAGCATCTCCGGACGGCGCAGATCCAGATAACGGTAGCGCAGACGCAGCATTTCATCGCAGTCGACGCCGTCTTCGATATAGAAAGGCGGGGTCTTGGATTTATTGAGGATAATCATTTTATCGCAGATTACCTCTATTTCGCCGGTAGCCAGATTGGGATTATCCGCGCCCTCCAGACGGCGGCGAACCCTGCCTTTGACATTGATAACATATTCGCTGCGCGCGGTTTCTGCATTGGCAAATGTTTCCGCATCCAAGGTCGGGTCGAATACAACCTGAACCAAACCTTCCCGGTCGCGCATATCGATGAAGATCAGCCCGCCGTGATCCCGGCGGCGCATGACCCAACCGCAAAGAGTGACCTCCCGGCCTACATCGCCGGCTCGCAGATTGCCGCAGTAATCTGTTCTTTTCATCATTGTTTCCATGGTTATTCTCCTTTTGTTTAAGAAACTTTTATCTAAAAACTTTATCAGGTTTTTAATGCTTTTGGGGATGCAAATCTATCTCAGATTATTCTTGATGATACTGTCAATATTATCAATGGGAATATTTTCCTGATTGCCCTGCTCCATATTTTTAAGGGCAGCCATGCCGTCTGCATATTCGCTTTCACCGAATATTACCGCATATTTGGCTTTTAATCTGTCGGCAGCCTTCATTTGCGCCTTAAAGCTTTTTTCGCCAAGCTCCATTTCTGCCTTAATTCCGGCAGAGCGCAGCTTGGTGGTGAGAACAAAAGCAGCGGTCTTTAACTGGCTGTTGGCAGGGGATATTACATATACATCCAGTTTATCATCAGCAGTAAAATCATCTCCCTGGGCCTTAAGGGCGACGAAAGCCCGCTCCATACCCAGGGCAAAGCCTACTGCAGGAGTGGGCTCGCCGCCCAGCTCCTCAATAAGCCCGTCATAACGGCCGCCGCCACAGACGGCGCTTTGGGCGCCGATGGCCGTGACCTGTATTTCAAAGGCAGTTTTGGTGTAATAATCCAGACCCCGCACCAGCCTGGGCTCCAGGGTAAAGGGTATGCCCGCAGCTTGCAGCAACTGCTGCACCTGGGCAAAATGCCCGGAGCATTCGGGGCAGAGATGTTCGCCGATCAGTGGTGCGTCTGCGCCGATACGCTGGCAGATCTCGCTTTTGCAGTCCAGGATGCGCAAGGGATTGCGTTCAAAGCGATCCTGGCAGGAGGGGCATAATTCTGCAAGATGGGGACGGAAATAGTCCTGCAAAGCCTTTTTATAACCGGGGCGGCAGTTGGGACAACCTACGCTGTTGAGTTTCAGCTCCAGATTCCTGATCCCCAATCTGTTGTAAAATTCCCAGGCAAAGGCAATTATTTCCGCGTCAGCGGCAGGCGCTGCAGAGCCCAGACATTCCAGGCCGAACTGATGAAACTGCCGAAAACGTCCTGCCTGAGGTTTTTCGTAACGGAACATGGGCCCCATATAGTACAGCTTTACCGGCTGTACCTGCCCGTAGAGCTTGTTTTCCAGATAAGCCCGGCAGGCAGAGGCGGTATTCTCCGGACGCAGGGTAATGCTGCGGCCGCCGTGATCGCAAAAGGTGTACATTTCCTTTTGAACTATATCAGTGGTCGCGCCAACGCCCCGGCTGAAAAGCTCGGTTTCCTCAAACATGGGAGTGCGCAGCTCGCCAAAGCCGTATTCCTTGCATAAAGTACGCAGCATATCCTCTATTTTCTGCCATTTGGCTGTATCTGCCGGCAGAAAATCATTTGTTCCTCTTGGTCTGACAATAGCCATATTACGCTCCTATTTTAATGCCTGTTATAACGTATAATCAGTTAATTATATACTCTGTTTCATAATTTTGTCAAACCCCTATTATTATTGATAAAAAACTACTCGCATTTAGCGCCGGTATTTGTTATACTATTGGCATAGGTTCAAAGGAGAAATATGGCCAGAAATACAGAAGTAACAGACATAAACCTATATCGCAATCAGCGGCGCAAAACTAAAAATGTGCGTTGGGTGATAATCCCTGTTTTTTTGGTGGCTTGCCTTTTCGCAGGGTATTTTTTTTCCATGTCCGGGATTTTTTCCGTACGCAATATAGTCTTGGAGGGCAATGAACTGGTCACCGCTGAGCAGGCTGCCGCCATATGTCGTATTGAAAAGGGCATGAATATTTTTTCGGTGAATACCGGTCTGTCGGAAGAGCTGTTGCAGATATTGCCCAGAGTAAGCCAGGCTCATGTTTCCCGCAGGCTGCCTTCAACAGTGAAGATAACCATAACAGAGCGGCAGTCCGTAGCGATGATGAATGTGGGACAGGCTGTGATAGAGCTGGATGGCAGCGGCCGTATCCTGGATCGTTATACTGTTTTGGAAAGGGATGCGCTGCCGCTTATCACCGGTGTGGATACGGAAGGAGTGGGTCTGATCCCCGGCTGTTATCTGAAAGGCGAATCTATGGAAAAGGCCTTGGAGATATTGGCCTCCCTGCCGGAAGACGCAGAAGATATAGGTGAGATCAATGTACGGGATCCGGAAGATATCAAGCTTTATACCTTATCGGGAATGGAGATACGCCTGGGCGACAGCAAAGATTTTGGGCAAAAGTATCAGCTTTATACCGCTATTATCAAAGAAAACCAGGAAGGTGCGGGTAAAGCCATTAAGTATATTGACGTAAGTATTCTGGAAAAGCCTGCTTTTGCTTTTAAATAAGCAAATTACAAAATGCTAGAATTATATTTGATTATATTGAATAAAAGGGCAGGGAAATCTGGCTTTTATGAAGAAATTACATAAGATACCAAAGAATTATTCTGAGGAGGCAGAGTGATGCTGCAATTTGAAGATACAAATAATGGCCAATTCGCTAAAATTAAAGTCATCGGTATAGGCGGCGGCGGCAGCAACGCAGTTAACCGCATGATTACCCATAATCTTACCGGCGTGGATTTTATTGCCGTAAATACTGACCAGCAGGCGCTGTCCTTCTCCGGTGCGGAAACAGTTATGCAGATCGGCCCTAAACTGACCAAGGGCCTGGGCGCAGGCGGTAATCCTGAGATCGGCAAAAAAGCTGCCGAGGAAAGCCGGGCGGAAATAGAATCGCTGCTTGATGGCTCTGATATGGTGTTTATAACTGCCGGTATGGGCGGCGGCACCGGTACCGGCGCTGCTCCTGTTATTGCTTCTATAGCCAAAGGTATGGGAGCGCTTACCGTTGGCGTCGTCACCAAGCCTTTCGGCTTTGAGGGACGCCGCAGGGCTCAGCAGGCCGAGCTTGGCATCAGCGATCTGAAAGCTTCTGTGGATACGCTGATAACCATTCCCAATGATAAGCTTTTGCAGATAGTTGATAAAAAGACTACTATGCAGGAAGCATTTTCCTTGGCGGATGACGTTCTGCGTCAGGGCGTTCAGGGCATTTCCGACCTGATCAGCAAGCCTGCTTTGATCAACCTGGACTTTGCCGACGTTAAGTCCATCATGTCCGATGCAGGCAGCGCCTGGATGGGTATTGGTTTTGCCAGGGGCGAGAACAAAGCTGTGGAGGCGGCCACTGCCGCTATTTCCAGCTCCATGCTGGAAACCAGCATCAAAGGTGCCAAGGGCATCCTGCTTTCTATCACCGGCAGTTCCAATATGGGCCTGTTGGAGGCTAACGACGCAGCCAAATACATTTATGAAGTTGCTGATCCCGACGCACAGATCATCTTCGGCGTGGGTGTTGACGAATCTTTGGAAGATTCCATTAAAGTTACTGTTATCGCTACCGGTTTTGATAACCGTAATCCGGTGACAGTCAATCCGGCCAAACCCAAGAGCAAGGTTTCCACCAATATCCAGGATGTGGTCATCAAACCCCTGGCTTTGGATGATATTGATTTGCCTACTTTCTTCCGTAAATAGCAGCACAAGGTAGTATACACATTGGCATCATACCCATATATAACAGGCTGATAAAGGTGTTTTCATGAAAACTCTTTTGGAAAAAACCCGCGAGATCAACCGTATTATTCAAAAAGCTGCAGGTCATCCCATAAGTTTTGCGGAGATGGCTGAAACCTTAAGTGAAACTATCGACACCAATGTTTATATTTTGGGTCGCAAAGGTAAGATTTTGGGATATGCTTTTTTGAATAATTTTTATTGCCCCACTATGGAGGAGATCGTTAAGCTAGACGGTCATTATCCCGATGCTTATAATGACGATCTGCTCAAGATAACAGAGACCAAGATCAATATAGACCGGGAGGGCAACTGCGTTTTCGGTATTCACAAATCCTGTTTTCTGAAAAACAAATATACTACAGTCGTTCCCATGGTAGGCGGCGGCCAGCGCCTGGGTACGCTGATGCTTTCCAAAACCGGCGAGTTTGACAGCAATGATCTGATCCTGGCTGAACTGGCGGCTACTGTTATCGGCATGGAAATACTCCGGGCCAAGGTGGAGCGGATGGAAGAAAATGCCCGGCAGAGATCGGTCGTATCCCTGGCTTTTGATACGCTTTCCTATTCCGAGTTGCTGGCTGTAGAGCATATCTTCAGCGAGCTGGGCGGCAAGGACGGTCTGCTGATAGCTTCCAAGATAGCAGATAAGGAAAACATCACCCGCTCGGTTATTGTTAATGCTTTGCGCAAGCTGGAATCAGCTGGTGTGGTGGAAGTCCGTTCTTTGGGTATGAAAGGTACATATATCGGCATACTCAACGATTATCTTATGGATGAGCTGGAAAGAATCCGTTCCTCCCATCACAGGTATTAGACGGTTTTGAATCAGGTGGCGGGAATAGAGCTTTTGTTCTATTCCCGTTTTTCTCTTTTTAAGGAGCATTGTGATGACGGTCACTATTGATGATATTATAAAACAGGTAAAATCTTATAACCCTGCTTCCAACAGCGACAGAATACGGGAAGCCTATGAGTTAGCGGAAGCTGCCCATAAAGATCAGCGGCGTGATTCAGGCGAGCCCTATATTTCCCATCCTCTGGAAGTGGCTGAGATCCTGGCCTCCCTGCAGATAGACGATACTACCGTTATAGCGGGGCTGCTTCATGATGTGGTGGAAGATACCTCAATAGGCCCGGAGGTTATTGAAGAACGCTTTGGCCATGATGCCTGCGTGCTGGTGCAGGGGGTTACCAAGCTTTCCAAACTGGAATTCCGGACCAGGCATGATGCCCAGGCTGAGAATCTGCGTAAGATGTTCATGGCCATGAGCAGCGATATCCGTATCATTCTGATAAAGCTTGCGGACAGATTGCATAATATGCGTACTATCGGCAGCCACCGTTCTGTGCTGCGTCAGAAAGAGATAGCTGAAGAAACCCTTAATATTTACGCGCCTTTGGCCCATCGTCTTGGTATCTTTAAAATCAAAAGCGAGCTGGAAGATCTGGCAATAGAAGTACTGGAGCCGGAACGTATTGCTGATCTCAAGCATCAGTTGGCCGAAGAAAAAGAGGTTAGGGACAAATTTGTCCAGGATCATATAGACCAGATAAAGAAGGCCATGGATGAGGCTGGTATCAAAGCCGAGGTTTATGGACGCACCAAGAATTATTACAGTATTTTCAATAAGATGAACCGTCAGCAGAAACAGCTTTCCGAGATATTTGATCTCAGCGCGGTCCGCATTATTGTAGATACGGTTCGGGAATGCTATGAGGCTTTGGGTATTATCCATTCTATGTGGAAGCCCATACCCGGCCGCTTTAAAGATTATATAGCAATGCCCAAGCAGAATATGTATCAGTCCATCCATACTACCCTGATAGCTGATAACGGCAATCCTTTTGAGGTACAGATCCGCACCTGGGAAATGCATCGCATAGCTGAATACGGTATTGCGGCACATTGGCGTTATAAAGAGGGACGCAGCGCTGACGCTGATTTTGATAAAAAGATCGAGTGGCTGAGGCAGATGCTGGAATGGCAGCAGGAACTGGGAGACGCCCAGGAATTTATGACTGCCGTTAAAGGCGACCTGTTTAACGACAATATTTATGTTTTTTCTCCAAAAGGCGATATTTATGAACTTCCTGCCGGAGCGGTCCCTCTGGATTTTGCTTACCGCGTTCATACCCAGATAGGCCATCAGTGCGTAGGCGCCAAGATCAATCATCGCCTGATGCCTCTGGATACTCCTTTGAAAAACGGGGATATTGTTGAGGTACTTACTGCCAAAGGAAGGGGTCCCAGCCGCGACTGGCTGAAGATATGCAAGACCCAGCAGGCAAAGAATAAGATCCGCCAGTGGTTCCGCAAAGAGCACAGGGAGGATAATATTTCCGCCGGAAAAGAGGCCGTGGAACGGGAGTGCAAGAAGCAGAGCCTGGATCTGGCCCAGATAATGGAAAGCGACGCGCTTACGGATATCTGCAAAAGGTTTAACTGCGCTGCCGCGGAAGATCTTTTTGCCGGTATTGGCAGCGGGGATATACGCCTGGAGACTGTTATCAATAAGCTGCGGGAGGAATTCCGTAAAAGCGAGCCTGTTCAGGTGCCGGAACTGAAAGCAGAACGTAGCGATAATGAAAGCAGCGAAGGTATCATTGTAGAAGGCGTGGATGATGTTATGGTGCATCTGGCAGCCTGCTGCCGCCCTTTGCCGGGGGATGAGATTATCGGCTATATTACCAGAGGAAGGGGGATATCGGTGCACCGTACCGATTGCCCCAATGCAATACGCTATTATGAAACAGAAGCCGACCGGCTTATACCGGTACGCTGGGGACATAATTCAGTAGGCGTATATAATGTGGAGATGGAAGCCATATGTATGAGCAGGGAACGCCTGCTGATAGATATCATGGCAGTAATGGCGGAAACCAAGACCGAGATCAACGGCGTGCATGTTACTATTGATAAAAAGAGCAAGGTGGCTACCATTTATCTTAAAATCGAGGTCAAATCATTGGATCAGCTTGATTATCTTATTCAGCGTGTCCGCAGGATCAAAGATGTCATGGATGTATACCGGGTGCTGAACAACAGAACCAACAACAAAAACAAACAATAGCAGGAGGAAGTTTATGAGGGCTCTGATCCAGAGAGCAAAGAGCGGCTCTGTGAGTATTGACGGCATTATCAAAAGCAGTATCGGCCAGGGGTATGTTATACTGTTGGGAGTGAGCAAAGAGGATGATGAAAGCGACGTTGCCTATTTATCGCGGAAAACAGCCAACCTGCGTATTTTCAGCGATGAGCAGGGGAAACTGAATTATTCAATAAAAGACATTGACGGCGAGTTGCTGGTCATATCCCAGTTCACCCTTTATGCGGATGCAAGACGCGGAAACAGGCCGGGTTTTGAACCTGCGGCTTCTCCTGAGCTGGCTAATAAATTATACGAACAGTACATAGAAGCCTTACGCCGTGAAGGACTTAAGGTTCAAACAGGCGTTTTTCAGGCGGATATGCTGGTAAATATTGAAAACGACGGCCCGGTGACCATTATGCTGGAATCACCGGCGAAGGGAGAAAAGAAATGAGCAAATATGAATTGATTACGCTGCCTTTGATCAGCACCTGCACTAATTGTTATATATTGGTGGACAAAAAGACCCGTGCCGCAGCTATCATTGATCCGGGATGCGCGCCGGAGCAGATAATCGAAGCAGTAAAAAATGCTGACGCTGATGTAAAAATGATTATTAACACCCATGGACACTGGGATCATATAGGCGCTAATAAAGCAGTTGCGGCAGCTACCGGCGCGCCTATTTATATCCATCGTATAGACGCCCCCATGCTGCAGGATGGCGAGCTGAATCTGTGCAAGCTGTTTCGCGGGGACGGAGACGGCGGCCAGGCAGGCCGTTTACTGGAGGATGGCGATGTTATCCACCTGGGAGATCTGCAGATAAAGGTGATACTGACTCCGGGGCATACCAAGGGCGGCATTTGCCTGCTTTGTGAAGATCTGCTTTTTGCAGGGGATACCCTGTTCCGCCGTTCCATCGGCCGTACCGATCTGATCTGCGGAGACAGAGAAGCTTTGATAGAATCCCTGGACAAAAAATTGCGGCCGCTGGCTGATGACCTGAAGGTCCTGCCGGGGCATGGATCTGCCACTATCCTTGGTGAGGAAAAGCAGTTCAACCCATTCTTCCCCAAAGCATAGGCTTTATGATTAATTGACAATATATGGATCAAGAATCTGTATAAATAAAAAACAGGCTATATAATATAGCCTGTTTTTTATTAATGTGCATCTGCAGGTAATAAAAGGTTGCTTATCTGTCGCGCATTTTCTGATAGCAGTCGCGGCAATAAACAGGGCGGTCTTCAGTGGGTTTGAAGGGCACCTGAGTTTCGCAGCCGCATTCTGCGCAAACTACAGTAAACATTTCGCGGGCATTGCGCTGACGCTTACGGGCCTGACGGCATTCCGGGCAGCGTGCAGGATCATTCTGGAAACCCTTTTCCGCATAAAATTCCTGCTCAGACGCTGAGAATAGAAATTCCTTGCCACATTCCTTACAAGTCAAGGTTCTGTCTTCAAAAGTCATTATACGTCCTCCTTATTTGGGGTTTCCTAAATGTGTTTCGTGAACCGAGCGATTCGTTAAAGGAAAGCCCGCATAAGAAAAACAATTAGGTTATTTGTATTGTACTGTCGATTTGTCTAAAATGCAAGAAAAAATTTTAAAAATAAGCTTATTTAAGCGATTTTTAGAATTTTTGTAAAATAAATCTTCGTCTATTGTAAAAAAGAAATACCCATGTTATAATAGGTAAGCCAAAAATATTTTAGGAGGTTTCACATGGACGGCAAAGTTAAATGGTTTAATGCAGAAAAAGGTTTTGGTTTCATTGAAAGAGATGGCGGCGAGGACGTTTTCGTTCATTTTTCCGCTATCCAGGGCGATGGGTTCAAAACTCTTGACGAAGGCCAGAATGTTGAATTTGACATCGTCGAAGGTCCCCGCGGTCCTCAGGCAGCCAATGTTGTTAAGCTGTAATTAAGCCGTTGCTTAATATAGATAAAGCAAGATTAGTTTTATCGCTTTTACCAGATAAAGCACGACCCGGTTTTATCGTATTAGGTAGCAAGCTCCCCGTTTTTCAACGGGGAGCTTTTTGCATGTTTTTTAGCCGCATGAAGGGCAGGTCTTGCCGCCGGTTTCCGTACAGCCGCAGAGAAGATCGCAGGAATCAAAGAGATGCTTGCGGGAATCGTTGCAGTTATCCCATACGCATACAGGGGTGGCTTCCCAGGTGAATTCTCTCAGGATAATCTGCTGCAGGCATGAGCGGAAAAGTATGCACAGGCAAATGGTGACCTGATCGCATTCTATAGCGCTGATCACTGCGGAAATCGCCAGCACCTGGGAATTAAAGGTGGTGAGCTGGGAATCTCCGGCACAGCATAACTTGGCGCTGCGGACGACGCAGATATCTCTGTCGATAAATTTGCAGCCGCAGCCATGTCCGGTATTGCCGAAGATACGTACGGGAATGGCAAAACGAACCGTGGAAAGGCAGGTGCAGTCGTCTTTGCAGCGGGAAACTTCCTTGAACATTATATCCCCGGCAAGATCCACATTGACTGTCTGGCCAACGCATAATTCATCAGGATCAAAGATAGACGGGATATCTACAGTAATTTCTTTGCAAATATCTTCGGTGGTGCAGCAACTGTCTATAACATAATTAAGCATCGCCCGTATGGGCATGGGTCCGGGATTTACCTGATGATCCTGGCAGCAGCAGGACTGATCGCAGGAAGGCTTATTATGCTGGCAGGTGCATTGGCAGGTACATGTTATAGGCTCTTCTACTTCCTGCCGGCAGCAGCAGGAAGCAGGCTGGCAGTTGGATTCGGTATGTGCCTGAGTGCCGGTGCAGGTACAATTACAGGTAACGGGTTCTTGTTCGGGGCAGGAGCATGTTACCGGCTGGCAGCAGCAGGAAGCAGGCTGGCAGTTGGATTCGGTATGTGCCTGAGTGCAGGTGCAGGTACAATTGCAGGTAACAGGTTCTTGTTCGGGGCAGGAGCATGTTACCGGTTGGCAGCAGCAGGATGTCTGCCGGCAGCTGCAGGTTTCCTCCTGAACATGGTTTTCAGTGCATGAGCACTGCTGGTGGGATCGTTTCCCACAGGGGTTACAAAGCAAACCCATAAAAAAACACCTCTCTTGTTTAAGACTGGATTTGCTTTATAATATGCTTTGCATTAAGCGGTGGTGTCTTGGTAGCCGGACATTGCCATCCCGGTTTTTTTGATGAGTTGCTCAAAAAAACTGTCATAGCCTGCGCGCAGATCATCGCGCATGCGGCAGAACAGCCGGGCAATTCCTTCTACATCCGCGTCCATCACTTTGTGCCTTACCATAAAAGCATTGTTTTGTTTTTCGGCCAGCGCCAATGGTGTGAGCTCATGAATAGCAAATATATTTGGCGCATTATTCAGGGCGGCGCGCAGATTGTTCTGATTCAATCCACTGTAGGCGGCGATCAGGGACGATGCCTGCTGGATCGCATCCTGATCTTCCAGGGCAGCTACCAGACCCTGCCTTATGCCGGGATATTTTTCTTCGGTCAGCAGTTCATAGCTTATCTCCACAAAATTATGCCCCTTCCACCATATCAGGTCCCGGGGCAGGCGGGTAACAGCGGCAATTTGTTCCATATATGGCTCTCCCTGCATAAAGCACCAGCCCTTGCGGTAGCCAGGCCAGTATTCATCTGCGTAATAGTCCACGCAATGAGGGGATATGCCATGAGAAATAATACCTCTGGCCAGGGAAAGCCCTTCGGGGGCGTTATTGCGGCACCAGTTATAAAAATCTTTTCCCATGGTATGGGCAGCATTGCGATCCATCCCTGCTGAGGCTGCCAAATCGGGAAAAATTCCTCCCAGCGCCAACAAATTATCGGTATTTTCGCATATTTTTCTATTGACAAAGTAATGAACAAGTGGGAACATACAATTACTTCCTTTTGCATTTTGTTTGGGAAAGAGGTCTTTATGCCGAAAAAGAATTCCAAGGATAAAAAATATCCGGCGAAAAAGCATCTGCTCAATTTTGCCATGATAATTGCCGGTACGCTCATCGATTGTTCGGGCTACCTTATTTTTATCACGCCCAATGATATGGTTGCAGGAGGTCTGTGGGGCATTGCCGCCATCATCAACCATTTTGTTGCCACCATCCCTATGGGCGTTTTCGTGGCCATCCTTAATGTACCGCTGCTGATCTGGGGCTGGAACAAGCTGAACCTGCGCTTTCTCATATATACTATCTTTGCCATTGCCCTGCAAACCTATTTGCTGGTATTCCTGGGTAATTATCTGCCAACATATACGGAGAATCCGCTGTTGGCCTGCCTTTTCGGCGGTGTGCTCAGCGGTGTGGGCAGCGCCCTGGTGGTCAAGTTCCACGGCAGCGGCGGCGGTACGGATATTATCGGCATTATCCTGCATGATAAATACGATATGAGCATCAGCTCCATCAACCTGATCGTCAAAGTTGCGGTGGCAGCAGCCTCAGCCTTTATCTTCGGTTTTGAGCCTGCAATGTATACTATGGTCTATATGGTGGTGGCAGCCAGCGTTTTTACCAAAACTCTGGCCGGCGCCAACCGCAAGCGCAATATGATGATAGTTACAGATCATGGCCCGGATATTGCGGAAAAAGTGATGCATGAGACAGGACGCGGCGTGACTATGATGCGGGGGCTTGGCGGTTATACCCATCAGCCAAAGGATGTGCTGTTCTGCGTGGTATCCCGTTTTGAGCTGGCTGCCCTTAAGGAAATAGTAAGGGATACCGATCCCCATGCTTTTGTCTGTATCAATGAATC
>CAKQQU010000023.1 GCA_934271085.1 uncultured Bacillota bacterium
AGATGCATCTTTCCATTCTTATCGAGACCATGCGCCGTGAAGGTTATGAGTTTGCCGTATCTCCGCCAAAGGCTCTGTTCAAGGAAATTGACGGTAAGCTTTGCGAGCCTATGGAAAGGCTGCATGTGGATGTTCCCGAGGAATACTATCATTTTGTTGCCGAAAAAATGGGACGGCGCAAGGGTATGCTGATGGATATGTGTCCTTCCGGTAACCGTATCAAGGCAGAATACCTTATCCCTTCCCGGGGGCTTTTCGGCTACCGCAATGAGTTCCTTACCGATACCTGCGGCGAAGGTATTATGGGCTCTGTTTTTGCGGAATATCAGCCCTATAAAGGCGAGATCAATAACCGGGAAAGCGGCTCACTGGTAGCCTGGGAGGCGGGAACTGCCGTTACTTACGGCCTGTTTAACGCCCAGGAGCGTGGTCAGCTTTTCATCAAACCCGGCACCAAGGTCTACGAAGGTATGATCGTGGGAGTAAACCCCAAGCACGAGGATGTTTCCGTTAATGTGTGCAAAAAAAAGCAGCTGACCAATACCCGTGCTTCCGGATCTGACGAGGCTCTGCGCCTGGTGCCTCCCCGGGAAATGTCCCTGGAACAGTGCCTGGAATTCCTGGCTGACGACGAGTTGCTGGAGATAACTCCGCAGAATCTGCGTCTGCGTAAAAAATATCTCAGCCGTGCCGACCGGCTGCGCATGGCCAGCCGTAAAAAATAATAAGCGGCATCAGCCTTGGGGATGAGATGCCGGTTGGACAGCCCTGCAAAACCCAAACAGAAAATAAATTTCAGACGCAAACAGGCGGTATCAGGCTTTGGCAGCCGGTACCGCCTGTTTTTTTAGCCGTCCTTTTCGCCTGCAAACAGTATTGTGATCTTTATCCTCTTGGGCTTGGTACTTTTTGCTGGCTATGGAGGATAAAATATGTTATGATATTTACCATGATGGAAAATAAAGTGACAGAAAACAACATAACAGGACATGATACACCAAATAACCCGGCTGGGAAGAAGAGAATAGTGCTGCCGCCGCCTCAATGGGGAATAGCCCATATAATTATGGTATTGCTGTCAGCCACCGCTCTTTCCATGCTGCCGTTCATTTTTTATGACAGCGCCGGCAGCCAGGTGGGAATAAATATGTTAAGCGGCCTTCTGCAGGACGGCGCTTTTTTCCTTTTGCCCTGCGCCCTGGTATTTGGCCTTTATAAACAGCCATCCGCTATGCTGGGTATGTTTCGCGTGCCGCTGATAAAAGTAGTTGTTATCGGTATTTTTGCCGGAGTGCTGTTTTATTTTGCCAATACCCTCACAGCTTTGCTGGTAGAGCTGATCTTCCCCGGCAAGATCGCTTCCAGCCAAAGCAGTATGGCGCTTTTTCAGATGGCGGAAAACGGCTTTGACCTGGTGTTGCTGATTATCTTTTTCTGTGTGGTGGCGCCTGCTGCGGAAGAAATGATGTTCCGGGCCTTTACCTATCCGCCTTTGCTTATGCGTTTTGGCCGTTCTGCTGCTGTTATTGTTTCCGCAGCTCTTTTTGCGGCCATGCATCTGAATATCTGGACATTTTTGCCTTTGTTTGTCGGCGGCCTGGGTTTCTCTCTGCTTTACGATAAATTTCGTAACCTGTGGATAAATATTTGCGCTCATATGGCCTGGAATACCCTGGTGGTAATATTATATTTTGCTTGATAAGGAGAACTGTATGATTACTATTGAAATGGAAAATGGCGGCAAGATCCAATTAAAGCTTTATCCGGAGCAGGCTCCCAATACTGTTAAAAACTTTATTTACCTGGCGGATAAAGGCTTTTACAACGGCCTGATCTTTCATCGGGTCATCAACGGCTTTATGATACAGGGAGGCTGCCCTGACGGTACAGGCATGGGAGGCCCCGGTTACTGCATCAAAGGCGAATTCGCCCAAAACGGCGTGGCCAATAAGCTTCATCATAAGCGGGGAGTGATATCCATGGCCCGTGCCGGGCATCCGGACAGCGCAGGCAGTCAGTTCTTTATTATGCACCAGGACGGCTTTTTCCTGGATGGCCAGTATGCCGCTTTTGGCGAAGTTACAGACGGTATGGATGTAGTGGATGCCATAGCCTCGGTGCGTACCGACCGTAACGACCGCCCTGTGGAAGAGCAAAAGATAAAATCCATTACCGTTACCGGCGAGGATATTGAGGAACCAGTAAAACTTAAGAACAGATAAATTAATTCATTTAAGGAGAATAACTATGCCACTGAAAGGTAATGCTATCGTAGCTCAAAGCGGCGGCCCTTCCGCCGTGATCAACAACAGTATCTGCGGCGTTATCCAAACCTGGTTCAAGGAAGTGGATTTTGGTACGATCTATGCAGGTATAAGCGGTATCAAAGGAATTTTGGAAGGAGATATAATTGATCTTGCCCAGCAGGATCCGGCCATAATCGAAGGTCTGCGTTATACTCCCGGCGCAGGTATATTCTCCTGCCGCTATAAAGTAAGCGCCGAGGATCAGCTGAAACTGGTGGATATCCTCAAAAAGCATAATATACGCTATTTTTTCTATAACGGCGGCAATGACAGTATGGATACCGCCCATAAAACCTGGCTGGCAGCCCGGGAATGCGGTTGGGATATGCGGGTTATAGGCGTGCCCAAAACTATCGATAATGATCTGCCTTTTGTGGATCATACTCCGGGATTTGGCTCTGCCGCTAAATATATTGCCACAACTGTGCGGGAAACGGGTATAGATCTGGAAAGCGTTTCCACCAAGAACAAAGTTACTATCCTTGAGGCAATGGGCCGGGATGCCGGTTGGCTTACTGCAGCATCCGCTCTTTCCCGCCGTTTCCCCGATGAGGCTCCTCATCTGATCTATTTGCCGGAAGTACCTTTTTCCAGGGAACAATTTTTGGCCGATGTAGAGCGGGTCTATAAGCAGCTTGGCTATTGTTATGTAGTAGTTTCCGAGGGTATACGTGATGCCAACGGAGAATACTGTTTTACTTCCGGTTCCGTGGACGCTTTCGGACACAAGCAGCTTTCCGGCGTAGGCGTTGCCCTAAAGGAACTGGTAGAGGAGAAGCTGGGTATCAATGCCCGCTGCAATACCCTGGGGACCGCCCAGCGTTCCGCTATGCACTGCGGCTCAAAAACCGACGCTGACGAGGCTTATATGGTAGGCGCTGAGGCTGTCCGCTATGCCCTTAATGATAAAAGCGGTATTATGGTGACTTTGGAAAGGGTCAGCTCAGAACCCTATAAATGCGTCTGCGGCGAAACCGCTTTGGAAAATGTGGCAAATCTGGAGAAAAAGGTCCCTCTTGAATGGATAAATAAAGAGGGGAATTATGTTACCGAAGATTTTATCAAGTATGCGCGTCCGCTTATAGAAGGGGAGATTTCTGTTCCCATGAAAAACGGTCTTCCTGATTATGTGCGTCTTGATTTGCAAAAGGGACGTATTTGATCTTTGGTACAGCAGCAAAAGATAAAAAAGGACTGCGGAAGGATAATAAACTTCCGCAGTCCTTTTTTAAGTGGCAGCCTTATATTGGGCAGTATTATATTTGTCAGCAGCAAAAGGTATACGCTTTACTCAATGCCGAAATAGTCGTAAGTTTCCTCATCCACCTCAAAGTTCAAGGTCGCCAGGTGCTCAAGGCTATCCATATCCACAATGGTGATATTGTCATAGCCGCAGATATATATTGCGTCATTAACATAAAGTCCCCGGGTATTATAATACCAATCCCCGGTATCAAAGTGGCCTCGTTTATAAAATCCCTGGTCATCGCTGTAACCGTAAACGTCATAGCCGCCATCTACCGGAAAGGCGATAAGATCATGCTCGGCGGATATCAGAACAGCCTTGTGATTGTACAGCGCTTCGGAATAAGAACTTTCCAGCTTAAGCGTATGTTTTTCGCTTACATCTGCCGGATCGCTTATGTCAAACATGCTCAGTTTCATGCCATTGGTTTTGCCGGTATCCTCGTCGGCATCCATTCCTAAGCCGAAAAGCCGCCCTTCGGTGTAAATGTGAAGGTATTGGGAAAATCCGGGTATTTTCAGAGCAGAGAGGACTTTGGGCTCCTCCGGGTCGCTGAGATCCACGGCAAACAAAGGATCTACCTGGCGGAAAGTAACAAAGTAACCGATATCGCCGCTGAAACGGGCGGAATAGATATATTCATCGGGGGCCAGACCGGTAATGCTGCCTACAATTTCCAGATCGCCGTCCAGCACATAAAGATCATTGCCGGAGTGATAACTGGCATCATCCCAGTCGTAATTTTCCCAGCCGTATTGTTCATCCCGGTAAATGGTATAACTGTTTGTTTCATTGGTGGTAACCAGCCGCAGATAACCTTCGTACTCATCCATTGAGAACTGGCTTTCCAGAAAGCCGCTGATCCTGGCATCCGCCTCCATGGATATCTGTCCATCGTTAAGAGCCATGCGGATCAGATAGGTGTAGTTGCTTTCAGTATAATCTACGACTGTATATTGATTTACCGTGCGGGGCTCGCTTTCCGCTGTTTCGTAGCGGCTGCCGGCAATATAAAGGTTTTCGGCATTCATATAAACAATATCGCCACTGCCCAGTACAGTCAGGGTGTCCAGCAGTTCTGCCTGCTCCATATCGATGGAGCTTACTACCACATACGAAGTATCAATTATCTGGCTGGCAATACAGATATCATTTGCATCCACCAGCTCTGCCTGGCCGTTGCGGTAGACGCAGGGCACATAGGTATCGGGGACATCCTCTTGGGGCTCTTGGTAGCAATAGTAGTCGGATATAAGGTAGATCATACCGTTTATCATGCGAGAGCTGGTATAATATCCATCCTGAGATACGCTGCCGATCTCCCGGGGAGAGGCTGGATCGCTGATATCGAAAATCAGGATATTGGTCAGACCCTTGTTGGCAGGCAGATAATCGGAAGTCCGGGCCATATCCATATCATCATAATAGGTATCATATCCCCAGGTATATTTGCTTGTTATTATGGCCAGCCTGTCGCCTCTGACATATAATTCATTACTGTACTCATTGTAGTTTTCTACCTGCATAGTATCGTAATCCGGCAGAATGCGGGTCTGAGAGATGATAGCGCTGTCCGCACCCTGGGCGCTGCTGATGATAAGCTGTTTATCTCTGAGTATATAGATGTATTCGCCGTCGGTTTTGACTATATCTCCTTCATCTACGCCTTTTACCTGATTATTGGTTTCGGAATAGTCATTTGATGCATAATCATGGCCTGGGGTTTCAGCGTCATTGTCAAAAGCAGCTTCAGCAGTTTTGTCCCCCGGGGTCGACGAGGCGCCGTCCCTGTCGGCAGACATTTCGGTAGAAAAGGCAATGTTGTCTGTCAAATAGGGAAAGTCGTTGCTGTTTACCTGATATTTATTCAGGGCATCATAAACATCGCTGTAAGAGGCGGCGGCATAAACCGTATAATCCGAACTGTCAGATATGTTCCCATAGATATTATCGCCAGGCGACAGCAGGGTTATTGCGCCTACTACCACTACAGCGCAGGCTGCTATAAGGCCCAGCGGCTTAAACCAGCGGGGGTACCACTGTTTTTTATCAGGTATTTTTTCCCTGGCGGCAATGTGTTTCATGGTTTCAGATACTTCTTCCGCAGAAGAAGGAGATCCGGTATCGGCTACTTTATCCAGATATTTGGCAAAGTCTTTGTTCATTTGGCAATACCCCTTTCTTTCAAGGCTTCCCGCAGCCGCAGTTTACTTTGATAAAGCCGGTTGCTGATCTGTTTTTCCGCCATGCCCAGATGGCCGGCAATTTCCGTTACCGGTTCCAGCAGATAATGGCGGCGGATGAATATTTCCCGGTCCGGCTCTTTCAGTTCATTGATAAGCTCCTGCAATACCTGGGAGTCTTCCTGCAACAGAAGATTGCCCAAAATATCTTCCCGGGATCCGGATTTTATGTAATCCAGGTCTTCCATGGGCATATCCGTTCTTTGCAGCTGCCGCCAGCGGTTGATGGCATTGTGCCGGGCGGTAATGGAGATCAGCGCTTTATAGCTGCCCCTGTTGCTGTCAAAGCGGCTGGCGTTTTTCCAGATGCTGATAAAGGTATCGGCTATAACTTCTTCGATATCCTCGTTATGTCCGGCCAGCAGGCCGCTGCATATTTTTTTGACCAGGCCGCGGTATTGGGTTATCAGAGCGTTTAAACCGGCTTGGGGGTCTTGCTGCAGCAAGACGCTTATTTGCTTATCTTTCATATTGTCCTCCTTGTTTGGGAGCAAAAGATCTTTCAGCTATATATACATCTGCTTTTTTTATTTTTCTTAAAGTGATGTTCATATGATAATTATAGCATTTTGGGGCAGCTTTGCCATCTGTATGCAGGAAACAGCGTTTATCGAGGGAATAATGCAGATATAACCATAAGGAGCAGTCAATGTAAATGGATATTTTTGATATTGCGATTATCGGCGCAGGCCCCGCAGGGGCAACGCTTGCCCGTTTGCTGGCCGGGAAAATGTCCGCTGCGGTCATAGATAAAAAGCGTGCGGTACCCGGCGGTTTCCGCAAACCCTGTGGCGGTCTGCTGGCGCCGGATGCCCAAAAGATTCTGTCCCGTTTTAATCTGACTCTGCCCAAGGATATTCTGGTGGATCCTCAGATATTTGCAGTAAAGACTCTGGATATGCAAAGCGGCCGTTTCCGCTATTATCAAAGGTTTTATATGAATCTGGACCGCAATCGCTTTGACCAGTGGCTGATATCGCTTATCCCGGACAGCATATCCTTTTTTGATGGGATTGTAACCGCTGTCAGCAGACGGGATGGCATTTTCTATATTGATTATAAAGAAGGGGAGAAAACCCATACTATAGCTGCCAAAAGGCTGGCTGGAGCCGACGGCGCCGCTTCGGCAGTGCGCAGCCGCTTTTTCCCGGATCACCAAATACGCCGGTATATTTCTATACAGCAATGGTTTGCCGATGACCATGCCCAGCCGCTGTATTCCTGCATTATTGACGCGGCTGTCAGCGACTGCTGCTCCTGGCTTATATCCAAGGATGGCTATACCATATTTGGCGGGGCCTTTCCGGTTCACGGCGGCAGGGCAGGTTTTGAAAAACAGAAAAAAGCCTTGGCCAACTTTGGCTTTTTTCTGGATAAAGCGCAGCGTACAGAGGCCTGTCTGGTGCTCAGGCCGGCTTCTGTAGGGGAAATTTGCTGCGGAAGCAAGGATATCTTTCTTTTAGGCGAGGCAGCCGGTTTGATAAGCCCCAGCTCACTGGAGGGAATAAGTTGGGCGATTGACAGCGCCTGTTGTCTTGCGGACGCCCTTTTAAAGGCAGAGGGCGGGGCGGAAAGGGAATTGGCTTTGTATAAAAAGAATCTGCGGCATTTACGCCGTAAGATGTGGTTTAAGTTAGCCAAGTGCCCTTTTATATATAATCCCAATTTGCGCGATCTGATTTTGCGTTCCGGGATAAAATCCATTAAAATGGCAGATTAAAGATGTAAAAAACGCTGGCGCAGCGGTACGGCGGCAGCGTTTTTGCAGATGTTTCGTATTTATTTCGGTATATAAAGCAAGGATGCCGGAAAAGCCAAGTTGGTTTTTCGGCATCCTTTTTGTTAAGTTATTTATTCCTCAGCCAGCAGATCAGAAATAGTTATACCGTCAAAAAAGGCGTTGGTAAGCATATTGAAATTTTGCCACATAGCCAGGGTGCGGCATTCCGCAGCCCTGCTGCAGGGAGTGGCCTTACTGGAAAGGCAGGCTACCGGCGCCAGATCTCCTTCGGTAAGTCTCAGAATATCGCCTATTCTGTATTGTTCAGGCGACCTGGTCAGCTTGTAGCCGCCGCCTTTTCCGTGAACTCCTGCGATCATATTATTTTTTACCAGCACCGGCATTATCTGCTCCAGATATTTTAATGGAAGCTCCTGCCGTTTGGCTATTTTTTTCATGGGTGTATAACCGGCATTTCTGTGTTCTGCCAGATCAAGTAGGACGCGCAGGGCATACCTGCCCCGTGTGGATACTATCATGCTGCTTGCTCCGTTTCGTTATATCTTGACTAATCAGATTATTCGTTGTGTTTGCTGCAGCCGGCGCAATGACTGCATTCTGCGCAATCAGGGAAAAGGGAGGGATCATAAGGAATATTATTTTTCTGATAATAATCCAGAACAGCCGCTTTTATGGCTTCTTCTGCCAGGACAGAGCAGTGCATTTTATATGCAGGCAAACCATCCAGCGCTTCCGCCACCGCTTTATTGGTAAGCTGCAGCGCTTCTGAAAGGGGTTTGCCTTTGATCATTTCCGTTGCCATGGAGCTGGAAGCTATAGCGGAGCCGCAGCCGAATGTTTCGAATTTTACGTCGCTGATTATATCTTCGTCGATCTTCAGATAGATCTTCATTATATCGCCGCATTTGGCATTGCCTACCTCGCCGACGCCGTCCGGGTTTTCAATTACGCCCACATTACGGGGATGAAGAAAATGATCCATTACTTTTTCGCTGTATAATGCCATTGTTTTTTACCTCACAGAAGAAATTCTTTTTTGCCGTTAACTTTGTACCGCCACAGAGGAGACATATTGCGAAGGTACTCCACTGTTTCGGGAATCACCTTAAGCATATAGTTTATCTCATCTTCGGTATTGTTTTCATCCAGGGAAAGCCTTAGGGAGCCATGAGCGATTTCATGGGGTCTTCCTATGGCCAGCAGAACATGGCTGGGATCAAGGGATCCGGAGGTGCAGGCTGAGCCTGAAGAGGCGCAGATGCCTTTTTGATCAAGCAAAAGCAGCAGGCTTTCGCCTTCTATTCCTTCAAAGCAGAAATTAACATTGCCGGGCAGCCGGTTTATTCTGTCTCCGTTAAGGGCGGAATGGGGAATATTGCTTAGTCCTTTTATCAGTTTATCCCGCAGAGACGAAACGTAGCTGGCATTTTTTGCCATATTTCGGCAGGATTCCTCCAGAGCCTCCGCCATGCCCATAATAGCGGGAATATTTTCCGTGCCTGCTCTTTTGCCTCTTTCCTGAGCGCCGCCTTCTATAATATTGCTGAGCCTGACGCCCTGGCGGGCATAAAGAACGCCGATACCTTTGGGGCCATGGAACTTGTGGGCAGAAAGGGAAAGCATATCGATATTATCTTTTTTTACATCAATAGGCAGGTGTCCTGCCGCCTGTACGGCATCGGTGTGGAAGATAACGCCCTTATCCTTGCAGATCCTGCCTATCTGGGAAATAGGCAGTATAGACCCGATCTCGTTATTTGCGTACATTGTGGTAACAAGGCAGGTATCCTCGCGGATAGCGGATGATACCTGATCCGGTGTGATATTGGCTTTTTCGCCCACAGGCAAAAGCTGGATCTCAAATCCCTGATCCTGCAGCTTTTTAAGAGTATGCAGAACAGCGTGATGTTCAAAATCGGTAGATATGATATGCTTTTTGCCGTTTTTAGCGCCCGCCAGTGCAGCACTGACTATAGCCTGATTATCTGCCTCGCTGCCACCTGATGTAAAATAGATTTCCTTAGGCAGGCAACCAAGGCAGGCTGCTATTCTTTCCCTGGCTGACGCAAGAGCCTCGGCCGCCTCCTGACCCACGGAATGAAGGCTGGAGGGGTTGCCATAGCAGGTTTCCATATAGGGCAGCATTGCTTGTATAGCTCCCGGACTCATTTTGGTGGTCGCTGCATTATCCGCATAAATCGTCATGTTATTATCTCCTTATCTGCATAAAAGCAATATAAAGCAGCAGAATGTTTTTTAATGATCTCTGAAGCAGTATTTCTGCATCTGCCTTACAGTATTCATCATAACTTTTTTTAACCTACCTTGTCAATAGGTTTATTATTTTTGGCATCAGAAATTATAGTCCGGTATATTAAATAAAAATGCCGGCCATAACCCAAAGGGAGGCCGGCGTCGGTTATTACAGCAGTACGGAGGAAGTATATTCCACCTTGATCTCATTATCCTTGGTACGGGCAAGTTTTGCTTTATTGCCCCGTCCATCCTCAAGGGTCATTTTTTCCAGTTCGAAATTATTGAAAAAGTTGACTACGTCTGATTCAACGAATGCCGACCAGTTTCTGATCCTGTTTTTTTCCGGATTGATAGCTTCTTCCAGGGAGCCGGGGCCCTCATATTTATCGTTCATTATCTATTACCTCCTGTTTTATCGCTTGTTTTCAAAGGAACAGGATAAAGTATAACATATGGGGCGGAAATAAGTAAAGTAAAAAAGCAGGTACATTTTGTCGATAAGGTATAAAGCTGCGCTTTGATGGCAATAATCAGGGCATAACGCTTACTCCGGGGGAGTGAACGGCATTGCTTAATAAAGTTGAGATCTGCGGCGTTAATACATCAAAACTTCCTGTGCTTCCCAATGCTAAAGTGCGGGAACTGTTCGTAAAAGCCAAACAGGGGGACGACAAGGCCAGAGAGGAACTTATCGCCGGCAATTTGCGGCTGGTACTCAGCGTTATCCAGCGCTTCAGCAACAGGGGCGAAAACGCGGACGATCTGTTCCAGGTAGGCTGCATAGGACTGATAAAAGCTATAGATAACTTTGATCTCAGCCAGAACGTACGCCTTTCCACTTATGCTGTGCCCATGATAATTGGGGAGATCCGCCGTTATCTGCGGGATAATAATTCGATTCGCGTTTCCCGTTCTCTTAGGGACATAGCCTACCGGGCCCTGCAGGCCCGGGAACATTTTATCTCGGAAAAGGGCAGGGAACCAAAAATTGAAGAGATAGCCAAAATGCTGGAATTAGACAGGGAAGATGTGGTTTTTGCCCTTGATGCCATTGCCGACCCGGTATCCCTTTTCGAACCGGTGGGTAATGACAGCGGCGATCCTGTTTATATGATGGATCTGATCGGCGACGACAGCGCCGGCGAAAAGATCTGGCTGGAATCTTTGAATATACGGGAAGGCCTGTCCAGATTGACGCCGCGGGAAAAACGTATTATTGATCTGCGCTTTTTTGTAGGCAAGACCCAAATGGAGGTGGCTTCGGAAATAGGCATCAGCCAGGCGCAGGTATCCCGGCTGGAAAAAGGTGCGCTGCAGCAGCTGCGCAAGTATATATGATGAGTGGCGGGGCAGGCCGGAATTTCCTGGCCAAAATGTTTGCCTGGAAGTATCTTGAAAGCTTATGGGACGAGGTGTCCCGTCAGAAAAAGCGGAAAAGCGGGGAGATGGAGAAAAATGAAAAAGATTACTAAAACCGGTTGGCTGAAAATTATAATTGCCGGCGCGGCTCTTATTATGGCGTCGCTTTCATTTGCAAATTTTGGCGACGGATCCAAATTGCTTTTTGCCGACGCCTCAGCTGAAGAAAAACCCCTGCGCCTGCATGTTTTGGCCAACAGTGACAGCGAAGAAGACCAGCGGCTTAAGCTGCAGGTGAGGGATTTTATAATAAAGGAGTTGGAACCGCAGCTGAGCATGGCCGAAAGCAAAGAGGATGCCATGAGCCAGTTGGCTGCTGAATTGCCAGAGTTGACGGAATTGTGCAATGATTTTCTTGCCGGCAAAAGCGATTATCAGGCTACTGTGGAGCTGGAACGGGCAGATTTCCCCCAAATAGATTATAACGGCCTTGTCTTTGCTTCCGGGGAATACGACGCCTTAAGGATAGTGTTGGGAGAAGGCCAGGGACATAACTGGTGGTGCGTGCTATTTCCTCCTCTTTGCTTCGTTGATCTGGCTGCTGAGGTGGATGACCAGGCTATGGCGGTATGGGCTCCTTATGATGACGAAGTATCATCTGATACTGTCAGTGTGCGCTGGAAACTTAGCGAGTTGTTTTCCCGCTGATCATATTTCCCAGTCGTCCCAGTCAAATGATCTGCCTTCCCTTAACAAATTGCTGTTGGGGAGGGCAGTTTTTTTGTTTTCCTGTATTTTGGGGATATCGTCCCCTATAATTATCACATCAACGCCTATCTGGCGGATGCGATCCCAGGGTATGACAGTTTCCTCACTGCGGACAAATATGCCGAGGAAGCGGCTTTCACCGGGAATGATTATTGATTGGATAGCCCCCTTTTCCACATCAATATCGATATCATATGCATATCCCAGTTTTCTTCCTTCTTTCTCATTTATAACATCTTTTTTGCGTAATTCCGATATTTTGAACATTTTTTCGCCTCCTTGGTTACATATATGCATATTTGCCAGATACATACCATATTTTGAATTATTTTTTTATTATTGCTATTGCAATACTGTATATTGTGCTCTATAATTATAAGAGCACAACATGTGCATGGTTTTCTGCACATTCTGCGGGGAGGTCATCAGTTATGAAATGCGTTTTTTGCGGAGAAGAAGATTGCAAGGTTCTTGATTCCCGTCCGGTAGAAGAGGGCAGTTGTATTCGTCGCCGCAGAGAATGTCTTAACTGTGGCAAAAGATTTACCACATATGAAAGAGTGGAAGAACTGCCATTGATAGTGGTAAAATCTGATAACCGCCGGGAAGTTTTTGATCCCAATAAAATACTGAACGGACTTATCAAGGCCTGCGATAAACGGGTCGTACCGGTTTCCGTCCTGGAAAACATGGTTTCCGATATAGAGAGGGAACTGCGTAATGAACTTAAAAGGGAGGTTTCCTCCAAGCAAGTCGGGGAACTGGTCATGAAGCATCTACGGGGGGTAGATCAGGTGGCATATGTTCGTTTTGCCAGCGTGTACCGGAAATTTGAAGATGTTTCTACATTTATTGAAGAAATTAAAAAATTGCAATCTGAATTGAACAATAACAAGGGAGGAAATGAATAATGGCTTTGAATCAGATCCGTAAGCGCGATGGCCGCTTGGTTCCTTTTAACGATGTCAAGATAACAGACGCTATATACAGCGCCAATAAGGCCTGCGGCATTGACGACCGCACTCTGGCCATTACCCTTACTGCCAAGGTCCTGGGCAAGCTCAACGAAAAATTCGGCAGCAGCATCTGTACTGTGGAAGACGTACAGGATATGGTGGAGCAGGTTTTGATCGAAGAGGATCTGGCCAGGACTGCCAAGGCATATATTTTGTACCGCGATAAGCGCAACAGAGTGCGTATAGCCAAAAGCGATCTGATGGATGCCGTTGAAGAGATCCTCATCGAAACAAGCAAGGAAAACGCCAATGTAGGCAATTCTCCTTCTGCCAAAATGCTGCAGATAGCTTCCGCAGCTTCCCGTACATATTATCTGAGCCGCTATATTCCCGAAGAATTCTCCCAGGCTCATAAGCGGGGAGATATCCATATCCACGACCTTGATTTTTATGGAAAGACCCTTACCTGCGTACAGATCCCCCTGGGCGAACTGCTGGCAAACGGCTTTAATAATGGGCACGGGTATATCCGTCCTCCCAAACGTCCCGGTTCTGCCACGGCATTGGCTGCCATTATCCTCCAGAGCTCTCAGAACGATATGCACGGCGGACAGAGCTTTCCTTTTTTCGATACCGATCTTGCTCCTTATGTTGAGGATTATGATGACGAAGAAGTTTTCCAGGCCATGGAAGCTTTGATCTATAATCTTAACTCCATGCACAGCAGGGCCGGTGCTCAGGTTCCTTTTTCCAGCCTTAATATCGGTTGCGATACCTCTGAAGGCGCCCGCAAGGTTGCCCGCAATTTGCTGCTGGCCTACGAGCAGGGGTTGGGGCATGGCGAAAATCCTATATTCCCCAATGTTATCTTCCGGGTCAAGGAAGGTATTAATCTTAATCCGGGCGATCCCAACAGGGATCTGTTTGAGCTGGCTATGCGGGTAACATCCCGCAGGATGAATCCTACTTACAGCTTTATGGATTCCAGTTTTAACCGGGAATTCGGTACCGATGTCAGCTATATGGGTTGCCGTACCAGGGTAATGTCCAACCGCTGCGGTGAACAGATCACCCAGAAGCGGGGCAATCTCAGTTTTACCTCCATTAATCTGCCCCGCCTGGCTATCCTGGCCAAAGGCGATACAGATATTTTTTACCGTCTGCTGGATAATATGATGGGCCTGGTAGCCCGGCAGCTCTATCACCGCTTTCAGACTCAGGCTCGCCTGAAGGTGCGGGATATGCCTTTCCTGATGGGGCAGCATCTGTGGCTGGGCTCGGAAAAACTTAAAGAAAACGATACGATTGAAGATGCTATCAAGAACGGTACCCTTTCCATCGGCTTTATCGGTTTGGCCGAGACCCTGACCGCCCTTATCGGCAAACATCACGGAGAAAGCCAGGAAGCCAATGCCCTTGGCCATGAGATCATATCCTATATGCGCAAAAAGACCGATGAATTTGCCGAGTATTACGATCTTAATTACACCCTGCTGGCTACTCCCGCAGAAGGTCTTTCCGGCCGCTTTGCCAAAATGGATCAGGCGGAATTCGGCATTATTCCCGGAGTTACGGATAAAGATTATTATACCAATTCCTTCCATATTCCTGTAAGCTATCCCATATCCATGTTTGATAAGGTAGCTATTGAGGGACCCTATCACAAATATTGCAATGCCGGCCATATCAGCTATGTGGAAATGGCCAGCCCTCCATTGGATAATATCGAGGGTATTGAGGCGATCATCCGCCATATGAAGGATTCGGATATGGGGTATGCCGGCATCAATTATCCGATAGATTTTTGCGAAGATTGTCATTATATGGGGGTTATGCCTGACGATTGCCCCCGCTGCCATAGTGAAGATATCACCAGGGTACGGCGTATCACCGGCTATTTCAGCACTATAGATCGTTTTAATGACGCCAAAAAGAAAGAGTTGGAGGACAGGGTTTCCCATATTTAGCCATGGATATCAGGATTGCAGGCATAGTAAATGAAAGCGTTGTGGACGGCCCTGGGATCAGGATGGTAATTTTTACCCAGGGTTGTCCCCATAACTGCCCCGGGTGTCATAATCCGGAAACGCATGATTTTGACGGCGGCCAGTTGCGGCAAACCGAGGAGCTGGTCAGCCAGATGGCAAGTCAGCGTTATATGGCCGGCATAACTATTTCCGGAGGCGAGCCTTTCTGCCAGCCCGAGCCCTGTGCTGTTCTGGCCGAGGCGGCTCATGCCCAGGGAAAGAATGTGATGATATACAGCGGCTATACCTTTGAACAGCTATTGGACTTAAGCCGTGATGATGAAAATATCCGCCGGTTGCTCAATGCCTGTGATATTCTGGTAGACGGCCCTTATATAGAGGCACAACGAAATTTGGATCTGGTTTTCCGGGGCTCGGAAAACCAGCGGATAATCGATGTACCTGCCAGTATTAATAAAGGAACGCCAATAATCAAACTGCTGGGCAGGGATGCCCGTAAATAGCGGCTTGTAACAAAGCCGCTATTTTGCTATATTAAAACGATAAGGTGTATTTCAGCAAAAACAATTTGCCAATGAGCAAACCATTACAATAATCATGGAGGTAATAGTCATGAGGATAGACCGGCACCCCATCATCGATCTGGATCGGGGAGAAAAGGTAACGATTTACTACAATGGCCAGCCAGTAGAGGCTTATTCTAATGAAACTGTAGCTGCCGCCCTTTATGCGGCGGGTATACGTAAGCTTAATACTTCATCACAGCTGCATCGTCCCCGGGGCATTTTTTGCGCTATCGGTAATTGCGCAGGATGCTATATGACAGTTGACGGCGTACCCAATATGCGAGTGTGCGTTATCAAATGCCGGGACGGCATGCAGGTGCAGGAACAGCAGCAGGGTAAAGGAGGCTTGCAGATATGAAAAATACAGAGGTTCTGGTCATCGGCGGCGGCCCTGCCGGTATCAATGCGGCCTTGGCAGCCTCGCAGCTGGGGGCAAAAGTCCTGCTGTGCGAAAGGGACGGCAGTCTGGGCGGTCAGCTTATCAAGCAGTCCTGCAAGTTTTTCGGTAGCGAATATGCCGGGCTTAGGGGATTTGAGATCGGCGGCAGCCTGCTAAAGCAGATAGAAGCAGATGATAATATCGAGGTTTGGCTGGATTGCACTGTTTTGGGCATTTATGATGACGGTGTGGTTACCTGCGACCTTCAGGGAAAACATGTCAAGGTCAAGCCGGAGCGTATCATCGTGGCCACCGGCGCTGCGGAAAAGCATCTGGCTTTTGCCGGCAATGATCTGCCCGGTGTTTTCAGCGCCGGGGCAGCCGAGACTCTTATAGAGCAGGGTGTTAAACCTGCCCGGAGGGCGCTGATGGTAGGCGCCGGTAATATAGGACTTACAGTCAGTTATCAGATGAAGCAGGTAGGGGTGGATGTGGCTGCCGTGGTGGAGGCTATGCCCCGCATAGGCGGCTATTTGGTACATGCCGCCAGACTTCGCCGGGCCGGCGTGCCTATAATGACAGGCTATACCATAGTGGAAGCTCACGGAAACGGCCAGGTGGAAGGCGCCTGCATTGCCAAGCTGGATGATAATGGCAAAGTCGTACCCGGGACGATGGAAAATATAGACTGCGACGCAGTATGCCTGGCAGTAGGGTTGAGCCCCCTGGCAGATCTGTGCTGGCAGGCCGGATGCAGAATGCGCTTTATCCGCGAGCTCAGCGGCCATGTTCCCCTGGTCAATGATGATCTGGAGACCAGCGTCAAGGGATTGTATGTGGCAGGTGATGTCAGCGGACTGGAGGAGGCCACCACTGCTTTGGGCGAAGGCCGGTTGGCCGGACTGGCTGCCGCTGCCAGCCTGGGATATGGAGCTGATCAGGCCGCGGCTTTAATGGATGAAGCAAGAGCGCAGCTGCAGGTATTGAGAGAAGGGCCTTTGAGTGCAAAGATCCGTAACGGGTTAGCCAAGGCTCAACTGGAAGGAGGCGTTGCTGATGTTGATTAAGGATGGCGTTCCCGCCCCGGAGGATCTGCAGACGGTTATCCCCAGCAAGGAAAGATTGGCCAAAGGGGCTGTTGCGGTAATAGAATGTTTTCAGGAAATTCCCTGCGATCATTGCTTTAAGGTATGTCCCAATAAGGCAATTAGTATGGACGGGCTTCACGGTGTGCCAAAACTGAACGAAAACAGGTGCGTAGGCTGCGGTAATTGCCTTAACCAATGCCCTGGCCAGGCTATTTTCATTGTGGATATGTCGGATTCCCGGTTTGCCAAGATACGGTTCCCCTTTGAGTATCTGCCTCTTCCCAAGCCCGGTGAACAGGCCTGCGGTGTGGATCGGGAAGGCAGGGAACTGGGATGGTTTGAAGTAACTGAGGTAACAGCTCCTTTGGAGGCGGGCCGTACCCGTTCCATAACAGTTAAAGTTCCCCGGGAGCTGGCCCAGGAAGTAAGAAATATCAAGGCTGGAGGATATAGATAATGGTGGACAAGACTATTATTTGCCGCTGCGAAGATATAACGAGGGAGCGTTTGCTGCAGGCTATTGCTGACGGTTGTGAGACTATTGATGAGATCAAGCGTGTTACCAGAGCGGGAATGGGTCCTTGCCAGGGACGAAACTGCCGTATGCTGATAGCGCAGGAGCTCGCCTCAATTTACGGCCTTTCTGTTGAGGAAGTGCTGCAGCCAACTTTCCGCCCGCCTATGCGTCCGGTCAGCCTGGGCGCTTTGGCGGAAGCTGCAGGAGAGGACGGTGATCAGGAATGAGAGGCAGCTATGAATATATCATTATCGGCGGCGGCATAGTGGGCACGTCTGTGGCCTTTGAGCTTGCCAAAAGAGGCAAACACAATATACTGCTTATTGAAAAGGAATATCTGGCATCCGGGGCTACCGGGCGCTGCGCCGCCGGCATCCGACAGCAGTGGGGTTCGCTGCTTAACGCCACTTTAGCTGTGGAAAGTACGGAGATTTTTGAAAACCTGGAAAAATATACCGGTTATAATTATTCCTGCGGGCTTAATCAGTCCGGCTATCTGCTGCTGGCCTATACGGAAAAGGAATGGGAGCAGTTCCAGAAAAATCTGGAAGTTCAACATAGCCTGGGCGTACCCTCTCATGTGGTGGATCTGGAAAAAGATATTTACAAATATGTTCCTTTTATCAATACCGAGGGTCTGTACGGCGCAACTTTTTGTCAGAAGGATGGCCACGCCGATCCGTTCCACTGCACCTTTGCCTATGCTTACGGAGCCAAGCGTTTGGGCGTTGAGATAATGACTTACACTACCGTTACCCGTTTGCTGACGGAAAACGGCAATATTACCGGGGTGCTTACCGATAAAGGAGAATTCCATGCGCCGGTGGTAATCAACTGTGCCAATGGCTGGGCGCCTGCTCTTTCCGCGCAGGTTGGTGATGAGATACCCGTATTTCCCGAACGCCATCAGATCATGGTCAGCGAAGCGGTGGCTCCTCTGGGAGGCAATGGCGGTCCGATGCCTATGGTTATTTCTTTTAACAGAGGCTTTTATGTGCAGCAGTCGCCCCACGGCAGCCTGATAATGGGTATAGGCGAAAAAGAGCCGGTCAGTTTTAATCAGCGTTCTTCCTGGCAGTTTATGGAAAAGGCCGCCAAACTCATAACTGATACCCTTCCGGCCCTTAAACAGTTGCGCATCAGCCGCCAGTGGGCAGGTCTGTACGATATGAGCCCGGATCGCAGTCCTGTAATAGATTTTTCCCAAAATGCCCAGGGGCTGATAACTATTTGCGGATTTTCGGGGCATGGTTTCATGGTCGCACCCCGCACCGCTGTTTTGGTGGCCAATGCTTTGTGCGGCCAGCAGGATACCCTGGATATCAAGCGCTTTTCACTGGAGCGCTATCGTACCGGCGAGTTGCTGCTGGAACCTTCTGTGGTTTAATTTCAAAGCTATTTATTTTTACAAACCCGCCTGATGAAAAGCGAGGGTATGCTCCTCGCTTTTCATTCGTTTTTCCTTATTTAGTCAGGATTTTTTCTTGTTGATGGGGCTGGCCGGTGTTATAATTTTGCCATGGATATTATTGATATAAATGATGCAAAAAAGAAATATGCCCCCAAAAGGCGCTGGCGCTGGCCCAGGGTGATATTATGTGTTGCGGTTTTTATCATCCTGATTATGCTTATTTCCGCAGCAGTGCGTTATTTTTCTTATTTGGGGCTGCATCTTACGCCGGTTGAACAGGCCAGGATAGAACTTACCATCCCGAGTAAGGTTGTGGTTATCCGTGCTGAAACTGTGGTCAGCGCGCCTACTGCCGGAGAATTCGTGCCGGCTGCTTCTGATGGGGAAAAAGTGCATAGCGGCACTTTGCTGGGAAATATTATTACGGAAACAGGAAGTAAATCGGTAACGGCAGACCGCAGCGGGCTGGTTTATTATCAGTTGGATGGCTGGGAAGATGTACTTCTTGAGGACGAACTTCTTGCCATTGACTGGCCGGCGGTTTTTGACCGCATGTACGAGGATGAGCAGGCTGTTCAGCCTTTGACTGCAAAGCCGCATAATATAGGCAGCGACCGGCCGGTTGCCAGGATTGTGGATAATCTGGAGCCGGTATATCTTTGTGTGTATGTTGAGGAAGATGTCCGTTCATACCTTCATGATGATAAGCTGTACCTGCGTTTTCCGCAGATAGAAGGCGATACTGCGGTTATCAGGGCCGCCCTTGTCCTTGATGACGAGTTGGAGGCTGCCGTACAGCAGAACGATGATTTGCCACTGTCGGATATTATACCGGAACAGACCCATTATCTTACCGCCAGAGTACTTAACGGTAACAGTTATTTCGATACTTTCCGTTATGTAGACGCTACTGTGATAGGGGAGACTATTAGCGGTATTTCCGTACCGGTAAGCGCTCTTACAAATAATGAGGAAGACGGCGCGGGAGTTTATGTAAGCAAACGTAAAACCCTGGAGTTCAGGGAAGTTACCGTCATTTATCAAAATGATGAAATAGCCATAGTTGACGGACTCAGCGCAACGGATATAGTTGCCGCTGATCCCCGCCATGCCCGGGCCGGCCAAAAAATATATTGAGGTGATCCAATGACTATTGCAGAAAATATCGTGGAAGTTCAAAGAAAAATAGAAGAAGCTAAATCCCGCAGCGCCCATGCTGCCTCTGACGTACTGCTGCTGGCAGTGACCAAAACTCATCCGGTGGAGATGATAAAGGAAGCCGCTGATTTCGGGCTACGGGATTTCGGGGAGAACCGGGTGCAGGAGTTAAATTCCAAATATGATTTTTTCCCGGAAATAAACTGGCATCTTATAGGACATCTGCAGACCAATAAGGTCAGACAGATAATAGGTCGAACAGTTTTGATCCATTCTCTGGACAGCATTAATCTGGCAGAAGAGATAGAAAAACGCAGCGCAGCCGCTGAATTGATAACCAACTGCCTGGTACAGATAAATATTGCCGAAGAGGAGACCAAAAGCGGTATTCACGAGGAGGAGCTGGCCGATTTTCTGATTTCCATGGCCGACTATCCTCATATCAGAATTCAGGGTCTGATGACTATAGGCCCGCATGTAGAGGCGGCAGAGGAGATCAGGCCGGTTTTTGCCCAGCTGCGCAAGCTTTTTATCCGGGAAAAGGCAAAAAATATGTCCCACCTGGATCTTCGCTATCTTTCCATGGGGATGAGCTACGATTATGATATCGCTGTAGAAGAGGGCGCCAATATAGTCAGGGTAGGCAGCAGCATTTTCGGAGCCCGGAATTATAATCTATAGATATAAATATTGAGATTTTTATGGTATAAATGCCATTTTTTATGGGTATTTGCTGTATATCAGCAGGAAATGGTATATCTTAAGGAGAAGTATAACCAGAATATTTTATTTTTAAGGAAGGAGACAGATCAATGGCTGGTTTTATGGATAAGGTCGGCGATTTTTTCTTTAAGAACGAAGAGGATATTGAGGAATATAATGATTTTGATGAATCTGCTGTCGGTAATAACGGAAAGAAATCAGCAGAGCCTAAAAAGGCTGCCAAAAAGCCCAATCTTATCAGCGTCCCTGCCAGAGGGAAAAATTCCGATAATCTGGAAATAGTTCTTTTTAAGGCAGTGACCTATGATGATATGCAGGAGATAGCCCGTCAGATAAAAGAAAGAAAGATCGCTGTGGTAAATTTTGAAGATATGGATAAAGCTGTTGCCCAGAGAATGGTTGATTTCCTTTCCGGCGCGGTCTTTGCTTTGGATGGCGTTCCCCGCAAAGTTTCCGGCGGTACATTTATTTTCAGTTCTGCCCAGGTTGATGTCAGCGGCCAGATAATGGATGGCGACAGCAGCTTTGATGCGGAAGATTTTACCGGCGACGAAAGGTTTTCTTCCAATCAGTGGCTTCGTTCCTAACAGGTGAAATAAGGAGGTCGTAAATATTACTGCAATAACCATAATCAGGACGATCTTCAATGTTTATTATGCCCTTATCGTTATCCGGGTCATCTTTTCCTGGATACGGGTAAACGACAATTTTTTCACCAGGTTTATATATGAAACCACAGAACCGGTACTGGGGCTTTTTCGCAGGCTGATCCCGCCGCGCCCCAGCTTCCCCATTGATTTTTCTCCTATTCTGGCTTTCATAGTTTTACAGCTTCTTGAATCGATCATTATCAGAGCGGTACTGGCTATAATATGATTTTTGTACTTTCGCCGTAGGATAGCCCATTGGCCGGCCTATGGCGAATATCATTTTATCAATAAATAATCACTGAGAAAGGCAAAGGTGTTACAATGGCAAAGCAGGATAAAGAAAATACCAGTGAGTTTACTAATACCCTTAATCTGCCCCAGACCGATTTTTCCATGAGAGGCAATCTCCCCCAGAAAGAACCGGCTATGCTGCAGCATTGGAATGATATAGATATTTACGGCAAGATCAGGGAAAAGAGCAAAGGCAAACCTAAATTCATTCTTCATGACGGACCCCCTTATGCTAACGGTGATATCCATCTGGGACATGCTTTAAACAAAGTTCTTAAGGATATCATTATCAAATACAAGACCATGACCGGTTATGACGCACCTTATGTCCCTGGCTGGGATACCCACGGCCTGCCTATTGAGCAAAAAGCCATTAAGGATCTGGGGCTCAACCGTGATAAGGTCAGCAAGGCTGAGTTCCGGGAACGCTGCAAGGAATATGCTCTCAAGTATGTTAATATTCAGCGGGAAGAATTTCGCCGTCTGGGTGTTATAGGCGACTGGGATAATCCTTATCTTACCCTTTATCCTGATTATGAGGCTATTCAGCTTAAAGCCTTTGGGGAAATGGCCAAAAAGGGTTATATTTATAAGGGTCTGAAGCCTATTTACTGGTGCCCCTGCTGCGAAACTGCTCTGGCTGAAGCGGAGATAGAATATGAGGATTACAAATCCGCTTCCATCCATGTGAAATTCCAGGTACGGGACGGCAAAGGCGTGGTTCCCCAGGACGCTTATTTTGTCATCTGGACCACCACCCCCTGGACTATCCCTTCCAATCTCGCAATCTGCGTGCATCCTGATTTTACCTATGCCCTGGTTTCCGTCCGCGGAGAAAAGTGGATAGTGGCCAAGGATATGATCGACTTTTTCTTCAAGGAAGCCCAGATCACTGATGATTACGAGATACTGGATGAATTCCCCGGCCGCAGCTTGGAATACATTACCTGCACTCATCCGCTTTATGACCGGGAGTCCCTGGTCATCCTGGGTAACCATGTCACCCTGGATGCAGGCACCGGCTGCGTTCATACTGCTCCCGGCCACGGCGCCGACGACTTTATCGTGGGTAAAAAATACGGCCTGGATATTTATTCTCCCCTGGATGACAAAGGCCGTCTGGACGAAACCACCGGCCCCTTTGCCGGCATGACCACAGATGAGGCCAACAAAGCTGTCAGCCAGGCCCTGGAGGATTGCCATGCTCTGGTGCATTTTGCCCTGTTTTCCCATCAGTATCCTCATTGCTGGCGCTGCCATACCCCCATCCTGTTCCGGGCT
>CAKQQU010000024.1 GCA_934271085.1 uncultured Bacillota bacterium
AACTTTGTCCTGCTCAACCAGGAAAGGGAAGAAGATGGGGAACCTTTGTTCGCCAATCCCCGTAATGCGGCAGCCGGCAGCCTGCGGCAGCTGGCTCCCAGGATCACAGCCCGGCGCAGGCTGGAAGTATTCTTTTACGACGTTATTGCCGGGCCGGAATATCAAAGCCAGCATGAACTCCTTGACCGCCTGTCCGCCTTAGGGCTGCCGGTAAACGAGGAACGAAAAGTTATCGGCAGTCTTGATGAGATTTGCGGATATCTGGAAGAAATGACCCAAAAACGCCATTTATTATCCTATGATATCGACGGTATGGTCATTAAGCTTGATCCCATACCCCAAAGAGAGCTGCTGGGAACAACAGTCAAATATCCCAAATGGGCCATAGCCTATAAGTTTCCGCCGGAGGAAGCGGAAACTGTGGTGGAAGATATTATCATAGGCGTAGGCCGTACCGGAGCCCTTACGCCAACTGCAGTACTCAGGCCGGTCTTTCTGGCAGGCAGTACCATCAGCAGGGCCACTCTTCATAATGAAGATAATATCAGGGAAAAGGATATACGCATAGGGGATCATGTATATGTTCACAAGGCTGGCGATGTTATACCGGAAGTAGCTTCTGTTATCAAAAACAGCCGCACCGGCAAGGAAAAGATATTCAGCATGCCCCGGTTTTGTCCCGAATGCGGCAGTCCGGCCTTAAGGCCCGAAGGGGAATCTGTCCGCCGCTGTCTGAATATTGACTGTCCGGCCAGGTTATACGAATCCATTATCCATTTCGCCTCAAAGCCTGCTATGGATATTGACGGCATGGGACCCGGCGTGATACGCAAACTGCTGGACAGTAATTGCATCAACAATATTGTGGATATATATGATCTGGATAAAGAAAAACTGCTTAAACTGGAAGGATTTGCCGCGGTTTCTGCGGAAAAACTTTTATCCGCTGTGGAAAAAAGCAAAGAACGGCCTCTTTCGGCCCTGCTGTTTGCTTTGGGAATACGTCATGTGGGGGAAAAAGCAGGCAAAGTGCTTTCTTCGTCATTCCCGGATATGGAGCATATCATTGCTGCGGATAAGGATACCCTTACCGCAATACCGGAAATAGGGGAGATAATTGCCCAGAGCATCATCGATTATTTCCGTTCTGACAGCAACAGGGAGCTGGTAAAGAACCTGGAAAAACATGGAGTCAATATGCTGGGGCAGCCAATTATACCCGCAGACAAGCAGCCCCTTTCCGGCCTGGTATTTGTTATAACAGGCACTCTCGAGAATATGAGCAGGGAAGAGGCCAAAGCCCTGATAGAGCACAATGGGGGCAAAACAAGCTCCTCAATAAGCAAAAAAACCGATTATCTGCTGGCAGGCGCAAACCCAGGCAGCAAAATGGCTAAAGCCAATGAATTAAATGTGCCGGTTATCGACCTGAAAAAACTCCAGGCAATGCTGGAGCCGGCAGATGCAAATTAATTTAATATCAAGTCCCCGCTTATGCATCTTGCAGTCAAGCAGGCGGGGACTTTTTCTTTGTCAATAAAGCATATGCTTATATATTATAGATGATTGGATATCCACCTCCTGCCCGTAATTAGTGGCAGGAGGTGTTTTTTATCTCCAATATCTCGTAATTTTTCGTTGTTTTTGGTTGGTCATAAATTAAATATTAGAATTTGATATCCAAAATTATCGTTGATGTTTCCTTGATATGTGTCCATTGGTATTATGTCTTACTAAATCGTAAATTTTCATTTCCGGAGTAAGACAAACAGACCGAGATATGTTATTAGAATAGTAGTTGGAAATATTGCCAGGTTATTCCATCTATATAGATATAAAGCAGTTAGACAAACTTGCATTTGCCAAAGGAGTGTGATTGTATAAAAAAGCGAATACTGATTTGTGTATCCTTGCTATTGGTAGTAGTGTGTATTATGGGTGTGTATGCTGTGCAATCATCAAAAATAGTTGGTGAAGAAGGATTGATAGCAAAGGCTCGCAAGGAGATTTCTAATCTTGCAGAAGTAGATACTATTGAAATGACAATAGCGGGAAAATCTACAATAGAGAACAATAGGCATCTATTTTGGATTATTACAGGAAACGAATACCAAATGCACAGATACTATCCTCTTGAAGTTATCGAGGTTAAGAATGGAGAATACAAATTTGTTCGCTTGCACAATGGTGGCACTCAAAGAGGGCAAGACATATTCTTTGAATACTTTGGCAGTGGTTACTCGTTTGTTATAAATAACCCTAAGTGTAAAAGCATTGTGATTGGTGAAACTATTGTGCCAGTTACAGAATTACCTTTTGTTTATTACTATCCATTTGCTCCCAATGAATATTATTTTCTTGATGCAGAGGGAAATAAACTCAATTAAGCCAATTCCAATTTGTTAAACTGAACAGCATATACTGACCGATAGGAGCAAGGTTGAAATACACCTTGCTCTTTTTTGTTTGCTAATGGGTTGTCCACACCAGAAATCTTACAACGATATTTTTTGTTTTTTTGGGGGTCTGAGTGTGTTTTTCCCTTGGTTTCAAGGTGGATGACTATGATATACACAATGCTAGAATATATAAAGCATACGCCGGAATCCTTGACCAATCACCTGAATGAATATATAATAAAGAAGATAGGGTTCTATCAGGAAATTAGTTAATTGGTCATCTGCAAAACATTGCTGTAAATACTTGGAATTTCTGATCCGTTTAAAAGGAGAGACATAGATGCATTACCCTGAAATAATCCTTTTTTGTATTCTTGTGCCGCTGATCGGCTCGTTTATTCTGCCGTTTTTGGGAAAGATCAATGCAGGACTGCGTAATATAGCGGCTCTTATATTTGTTCTTACCTCTTTCGTAACGGCAGGTTTTGCCTTACAACAGGCATTAAACGGCTCTCCGCTGCATATAGAGCTAGCCATGCCCCTGGGGCTTTCCTTCGGTTTTTTAGCGGACGGGCTGGCTGTGCTTATGGCTCTTATTTCATCCTTGGCAGCGGCTATCATCATATTCTATTCTTTCGGCTACATGGAACACTATGATAACCAGAATGAATATTACATGCTTGTTACTTTGTTAACAGGCGCCGGGATGGGAATGTTTTTTTCTACCAGCCTCCTTATTTTGTATTGCTTCTGGGAAATCGCGGCCATATGCGGTTGGCGTCTGATCGGCCTGCACAGAGAAAATGATATTGCCGTCAAGGCTGACAAGGCCTTTCTTATCAATATCGGCGGCTCATTGCTGATGCTGCTGGGATTCATTGGTATATATATCCAAAACGGCACCTTTAATATGCTGGAAATGCAGGATAAAGGTCTTGATAACTGGATAATGATACTTATCCTTTTCGGTATACTTTCCAAATCCGCCACTGTGCCATTACATTCCTGGCTCCCGGATGACAGCAGCGCGCCGGCACCTGTAACCGCACTGCTTAATGGGGCCATACTGGTAAATACCGGCGTTTATGTTTTTGCCAGGATGTTCCTGGTAAATTTTCATCTGGACGCTGTGTGGAATCTTGTCATCCCCATCATCGCGGCAATATCAGCACTGGTAGCCGCCGGGGCGGCAATGACAGAAAACGATATCAAACGCATACTATCTTATTCGGCAGTCAGCCAGATCGGTTTCATATTTTTAGGGCTTTCCTGCGGCAATGCCGCGGGAGCGGCAGGCGGTCTGCTTTATATACTTACCAATTGCCTGGCCCTGGGCGGGCTGTTCCTTTGTGCCGGGATAATCGAATATAAATGCCATACCCAGGATATCAGCCAGTTGGGCGGGCTTGCACAAAAGCTGCCGATTACCTGCATTGCTTTTGCCATGTGCGCTTTTTCCGTAATGGGTATCCCCCCCTTCGGCGGCTTTTTTGCCAGGTATCTGGTGATCGACGGCGCTTTTACAGCCGCTAATCCCTGGATAGCTGCAGTTTTCATTATAGGTTCCGTGATGACCGTGATTTACCTGTCGCGGGCTTTTATCAAAGTTTTCTTCGGGCAGCTTACTCATCCTGATATCAGGGAAGGGTCCTGGGAAATGGTATCATCCGTCTGTCTTTTGGGAGCTCTTTCCCTGCTGGCCGGTATCTTTACCAATATTCCTTCGCAACTTACGACATTCATCATAGATAATCTGGGGAGGTGGTAATATGTTTAACGCATTAGGCTCATTTATTACCTCCGGCAGCGGCACCAATCTGCTTTTAGCCATGGTGGCATTACCGGCCGTTCTGGCAGCCATAATACTTTTGATACCCAAAAGGAACTCTGGGTCGCGCTCGCTTATATTCATACTGGCCTGCATCATTGACCTTTTGTGTGCCATAGGCCTGTACATAGGGGAAGATATGAGCATGATCATTCCCTGGGCAGGCCTTGAGATCAACCTGGCAATGCTGTTATACCCGTTCTCCAAATTAATGCTGCTGGCTGCAGCCAGCTTTGCATTTCTGGTGGGGCTTTATTCCATATCGTTTATGCGAGGTAAACAAACAGGAGGTCAATTCTTCTTTTATTATCTCCTCAGCCTGGCACTGGCAAACGGAGCATTTCTGGCCAACAATATGGTAGTTATGCTGTTCTTCTGGGAAGGGCTGCTGATAACATTATTTGGAATGGTGATAGCCGGAAATAAAGAAAAAACCGCGGCTGCCGTAAAAGCACTGGTAGTCAACGGCATCGCCGATCTGCTGCTGATGATGGGTATTGCCATAACCTGCATCCAGACAGGCACGATGATGATGGACGTTATTAGTAATGTCCCATTAGAAGGCATCGGTACAGTAGGATTCATCTGCATGTTTTTAGGAGCAGCCGGGAAAGCTGCGGCAATACCCTTCCATAGCTGGCTGCCTGATGCTTCCAAACAAACGCCGGCGCCCTTTTTGGCTATCATGCCGGCTGTATTATGCAAGCTGCTTGGGGTATACCTGCTGGTAAAAATGTCCGTCAACTTTTTCGATATACGCCCCGGCAGCAGCATGAGCACCATGATGATGATAATCGGCGCTTTAACCGTTGTGCTGGCTATAGGAATGACCCTGGTACAGAAAGACTTTAAGCGTATACTTGCCTATCATACCATTGGACAGACCGGGTACATAGTGCTGGCTATCGGCACAGCCACCCCTGTTGGCATAATAGGGGGCATGTTCTATATGCTTAACTGTTCGGCAGGCAACTGCTGCCTGTTTTTGACCGCAGGAGCGGTAGAAAAAGAAGCCGGTATAACTGATCTGCGTAAAGCAGGCGGGCTGGGACGTTATATGCCCATAACCGCAATATGTTTTTTGATAGCTGCTCTTTCAATATGCTGTATACCGCCTTTCGGAGGCTTTTTCTCCCAGGAACTGGTATTTACAGCCGCAATGCAAGGCGGCACAGTTTACCTTGTAGCCGCATTCCTGGGCTTATTCCTTACCTTGATATCCTTCCTTAAACTGGGCCGTTCGATATTTTTCGAAAACAGCCGGTTCGCCGATGAAACGGAAAAAGACAGCGTCAAGGAATGTCCGGGAGCAATGCTGTTGCCCATGCTGATCCTGGCCGGAAGCTGTGTTTTCCTTGGTGTAGCAAACTCTTCTCCGCTGTCTGTAATACAGCCTTTGCTGGGAGGAAAAGCTGCAGGTTTGAATTATGCGGGTTGGCCGTCTTCCCATATACTGGTCATTATAACAGCAGGCGTTCTGCTGCTGGCGATCATCAGCCATTATATTGGCTGCAGAAAAACCGGCGAAGCCTTTAAGGCTGCGGATCATATAACTCATCTTCCTGTTCTGCGCCAATTATATAATATAGCTAAAAAGCACTATCTTGATCCCTACAATATAATAACGGTCATATTCAAAGTTCTGGCCTTTATTTGCCATTGCCTTGAACGTTGCCTAAACTGGCTGTTGGATACCTTAATTGCCGGGGTAATTTCCTCGGCGGCAGCAGCTTTGCACAATTTCAATACCGGTAGTTCCAGAAAATATGTTTTCTGGACGATGGTGGGGCTGGCTCTGCTGCTGCTCCTGGTACTTATTTTGATGTAGAAAGGAGGGGTTCCAAGTGCCTGCATCTTTTGCGACATCTATATATGCGTTTATGGGACTGCCTCTTGTGGTTATTCTGGGGCTTAACATTATCCGCAAGAAGCCTGCGGGAAAGATCGCCCTGACTGTGGGATGCACTGTATCCGCAATACAGATATTTTCTGCTCTGATAGGGATAGTACTGCTATTGCAGTATAATAAAACTTCTATCAGCTTCTCTCAGTTCTGGGATATGAAAGCCGTAGAAGGAGCGTCTTTCTTTTCGGTTGATGTTTTATCATTAACGGCTTTGTTTGCCATAGGGCTTTCGGCCTTTGCGGCTTTCAACACAGCTAAGCCGGTAGTGAAGGACAAAGCTCTCAACTTTACCAACCTGGTAATGGTATTGCTGCTAGGCATGAATGGTATCGCCCTGGTAACCGATCTTTTTTCCCTTTTTGTTTTTATGGAAATAACAGCCGTTGCCTCCTTTGTTTTGATCTCATTCTTCCGCACTGATACGGGTATTGAGGGCAGCTTTAAATACCTTGTGCTTGATTCCATAGCAGCCGCGTTCATCCTTCTGGGTACAGCCTTTATTTTCATAACTACCAAAAGCCTGCAATACGCAACTGTTTTCCAGGTGCTGTCGGACTGGGACGCCATAGCCAACCCAACACTTGTTATTATCGGCTGTGTGTTTCTCATTGCCGGATTGGCTGTCAAAGCAGGACTGGTACCATTTCATGGCTGGCTGCCAGATGCCTACCAGGGAGCTCCTGCCCCTGTTGCTGTCTTATTGGGGGGAATAGTTACCAAAATGGCTGGCGTCTATGCCATTATCCGCATCTTCAGCCAGATAATAACCAATATACCCATTATTAGTACCTGTCTGATGGTATTCGCTCTAATTTCTGTGATCTTCGGCTCAGTAGCAGCAATAAATCAGCAGGACATGAAACGAATACTGGCATATTCAAGCATAAGCCAAACCGGATATATTATTATTGGTGTCACTTGCGGCAATGTCATAGGTTTTATCGGAGCTGTGCTCCACTTCTTTAATCATGCCCTTTTTAAAACCACACTGTTTGTGGATTGCTCTGCTGTTCAGCAACAGGCAGGAACAACTGATATTACAAAGCTTGGTGGCCTGCAGAAGCAAATGCCGTTCACCAGCATATCCAGTATGTTGGCCTTTCTCTCCGCCGCCGGCATACCGCCTCTGTCCGGTTTCTGGAGCAAACTGCTTATAATCATTGCCGCCTGGCAAGCATTTGGTATAGGAATAGCTTCTATTGCTTTACTTGCCTCTTTGCTTACTGCAGCATATTTCCTGCGGCTGCAAAGAAATGTATTCTTCGGCCCATATAATAACGAATTAGCGGATATAAAAGAGGCCGGCGGCTGCTTTAAATTTACGGAAACAATGCTTTCGGCTGTTACCGTTATATTCGGTATCGGGTTCCCCATATTGTTGTTGATTCTGCAGGCTAACGGTGTATTTCTGGACGCATATTTTAGGTGGTAAAAATAATGGAACTCATTTTAATCGCATGCCTTTTGTTTATGCTCATCTCAGGAGTTGCGGCGGCAATTATGCGCAGCGGCATCAAATCAGCCCTGGCTTTGGCGGCTGCCAGTATATTTCTCTCGATAATCCTGTTTATCCTGAAATGTCCCTATGCGGCACTTTTTGAATTATCATTATGCTCCGGTCTAATCACCTGTATTTTCATAGGCACTATCAGCAAAACCACCGGCGACCGGCGATCTAATACAGATGATGAGACGCATAAAAAGCGGTATGCGGCTCTGCCTTTTGTGCTGATAGCAGCCGGTATAGTGCTCATTGCCGTTGTTTTCGGCAGCGGGTTCGATATCAGCTCCACGGCCGGCAGCGTGCCTGCTGCGGAAGAAAGCTTCCGAAACGTATTCTGGAACACGCGTCAGGCTGATATACTGGGACAGATAATTATCATTATAGCCGGCGCCCTGGCTGTAGTAGTTCTCTTCAGGGAGAGTGATAAATCATGACTTTATTTAATCTTGCAATAATAACCACAGCTTTGCTTTTGATCATTTCCGGCATATATATGCTGATGCGAACCCACAGTATGCTCAGGATAATTATCGCCATAGAAATACTTATGAAGGCAATAACTATGGTACTTGCTTTTGCCGGGTATATCAGTGGCAGCTATATGCTTGTACAAACCTTTATTATTACCATGATAATTATTGAGGTGGTAATTGTAATGGTAGCCTGTGCGCTGGCTATCAGCTATTACCGCAAGAACGGTAATATGGACATAAGAAAACTTAACAAGCTTAAAGGATAGGGGGGAAGCGAAAAATGAATTTTCTGGTATTATTGCCGCCAGTAGCCTTTTCAATAATTCTTATTGTGCTCCTGCTCTTATCCTATGCCTCTAACCAACTGGCAACCAACAGCTGCCCCAGGAGGCTGGATTCATTTTCCGGCGGCAACAAAAGTATATCCTGCAGTATCCAGCCTGAATACAACAAGTTTTTTTCCGTTATGTTCTTCTTTGCCATTATGCATATAATGGCTCTTGTTGTGACTACCGCGCCCAAAGACGCATTGACTCTACCCCTGATTTATGTAGCTGCCGGAGCTCTGGCTCTTACGATAATATTCCGGAGGTAAAAATGACCAAAAGCATTATCAAAAAGGCTATAGACTGGGGACAGAAAAAATCCCCTTGGATAATGTATTTTAATGGGGGCGCCTGTAAGGGCTGTGAATCAGAAGCTTTGGATGCCGCTGCTCCCAGATTTGACATGGAGCGGTTTGGCATGAGACAAACTTCTGACCCCAGTCATGCGGATATACTTATCTGCACAGGAGCCGTCACCCTGCAAACAAAAGAAAAACTGCGCCTGATATATGAACAAATGCCTGAGCCGAAACTGGTTATAGCCGCAGGGGCCTGCGCCTGCAGCGGCGGAATATTTGAAGAGTGTTATTGCGTTTGCGGCGGCATTGATTCTGTAATTCCCGTGGACGCCTATGTTCCGGGGTGCGCAGCAAATCCGGAGGCTATAATTGACACCGTTAATATGTTAATTTCGGCCAGGCAGGAAGAGGATGATCCGGAGGACACGGAAAGAGAGGAGCGCTGAGCTGAATGAATAATGAACAGCAGATGGTCAACCGCATACTGGAAAGATTCCCTTATCTAGAAGGGCAGATCTCTGTGCATGGAAGCAAGCGCATCAGTTCATTGCCGTTAACCGCTAAAAATTTTCATGAGGTTTTTAATTACGCCATAACAGAAGAGGGCTTTTCAACCCTTAATTCTATCATTGGTCTCGATAACGGCGACCAGATGTTTTTTGTCTACGCTTTATCAGATTCGGCAAATACTGTTTTTCTTATAAAACTGGCAGTACCGGCAAAAGAACCGGCTATAAAATCCGTATGCAGTATTTTTCCCGGCGCTCTTTTCTTTGAAAAAGAGCTGGCGGATATGCTTGGGGCAATAATTGAAAATATCCCTGACAAACATGTTTATTCTTTGCCTGCCGGTTGGCCGGAAGGCAGCAATCCCTTAAAAAAAAGCTGGGATCCTGCCTTTTTTGACAAGAATTCTCTGAACTATTACGGCCCTTCGGAGCACAAAAAAAGCCAGAGGACAGGAGGGGTGCAGCATGAATAAAATACCAGATATCCCTCATGATCGGGTACTTCCCAATGGCGATTTTTTGGCAGTCTCCCTTAAAGGCGAAAAGATAAGCGGCATCAGCCTTAACGCCGGATATAATCACCTGGGCATAGAAAAATTTTGCGAAAGCTGTAACTATAATAAAAATATACATATTTTCGAAAGGCTATGCGGCCCCGGCTCCTGTGCTCAAAGCATTGCTTTCTGCCAGGGAGCAGAGATGATAGCCGGCATAGATATCCCCCAAAGGGCAGGATATATCAGGGTCATTGCAGCAGAACTTGAGCGTATAGATAATCATTTGCTGCAGTTTGCTTCCCTTAGCCATGATATTGGTTTTGATACCTTATCAATGTATATCAGAAAAGACAGGGAAGAGGTTCTGGATATTGCGGCCATGCTCTTTGGGAATCGGATAGTTTTCAACATCAATACTATCGGCGGCGTCAGAAGAGATATGGATACCAGCCAGGCAGATATTATTGGCAAAACATTGGCCTATCTGGAAGAACGGGATAAATACTATCTTGATCTGGTAACAAAGGAGAATACCCTATTAATAAGGCTTAGCGGCGTGGGAAGTCTTAGTTCACAAAACGCAGCCAGGCTTTGCACCGTCGGTCCTGTTGCCAGAATGGCCAATATTTCTAAAGATATCCGTGTTGATGACCCATATGCAGCCTATAGGTATATTCCGGTAAGCATAGTAAATAATGACCGCTGTGATATTTTGGGCTTGGTTTTAGTTTGGTTGGGGGAAATCCGGGAAAGTATCAATATAATCAGATATGCTCTGGATAATCTGCCGGATGGCGAAATAAAGGCGCCGGCGCCGGAAAGTATCCCTTGTGGAGAAGAATTCAGCCGCAGTGAAGCACCCGCCGGAGAAAACAGCTGTTTTATTATGGCAAACGGTACCGATATACCGGAAAGAGTAAAATTAACTCTTCCGCAATTTACCAATCTGCCGTCATTAACCAGCATGCTGGAAGGCAATTATCTGGCAGACCTGCCTCTTATTATAAACGCCGTAGATCTGCATTATTTTGGTTCAGGAAGAACAGTTGTGCTTAATGATATCGGTAATGGACGGCAGAGAATATTCAACCGTCAGGAGCTGCGGCAATACAGCATTGATTTTTACAGGCAGCAGGGTATAGACGTTAATAAAGTTAAAGTATCCAAAACACCGAAAAATCTGTAAACAAGCCCAGTAAGGGGAGATTTTGTTCATGGCTTTATTTAATATTTTGATATTTCCGGGATTGCTTTTTCTGGAAGCATACGCCTTATTTATGTCTTTTGCAGACAGGAAAATAACCGCACGTCTGCAAAACAGGCAGGGACCGCCATGGTATCAACCTTTGGCAGACTTTCTGAAACTGCTGGGTAAAGAAACCACTGTTCCGGAAGGAACAGACCAAAGGGTATTTAGACTGGCGCCAATCATAGGACTGGCAGCGGTGGTTACAGCCTATTTATACATACCCATATGGTATGCAGAATCTCTGTTTTTGTTTGACGGGGATATTATCATAGCAGCATATTTGCTGACAATACCAACTCTTTGCTTTTTTATCGAGAGCTGGTTTTCATCGGGCATCAATAAAACAAATAGCTCTGCAGACATCCTGCTGCGGTTATTTTCTTGTGAAATTCCGCTGTTTATGGCTTTACTGGCGCCTTCCCTTTTGGCACAAAGCTGGTCCATCTCGGGGATATCCCAGTATTATGCGGCTCATCCTCTCTATATACTGATTAATTTGCCCTCATTATTTGTAATATTGATTGCAAGTCAGGGTAAACTTTCGAGAAACCAGTATTCCGTTGCCGGCGATGAACACGATGCTATTTCCAATACCTTTGCAAATTACAGCGGTAAATTTCTGGCAATTTTACGTCTGACCCTTGATAGTGAACTAGTGGTAATATGCTCATTGGTAGCTGCGATCTTTCTGCCTTTCTATATAGGTCACCCCTTGGCTGACTTTGGCCTGTATATCGCAAAGACCATGCTGTTGCTTTTCGTTTTAGCGGTATGCCGCAGCATAACGTCGCGCATAAGAACCGATCAGCTGACAAATATTTGTTGGAAATTACTGACGCCTATTACTTTTGTGCAGATTATAATTAATCTGCTGCTGAAAGGAGTACTTGCCTAATGAAAAAGGGGACCGGTGCTATTACCGGATATACATTAAAACACTTGTTCCGTAAACCGGCTGCTGGCAATTACGGTAATGGTACCGGCAAAAATTGCACCGGAAGACCGGAGCATGACAGGGATCGTTGCCTGGGATGCAAAATGTGTATGCAGGCATGTCCTACTTCCGCATTGCATATAATTAATTCCGGCACAGGCGAGGAAAAAATATATGAAGCCCTCCTTAATCTCGGAAGATGTATTTTCTGCGGTCAATGCGTTGAGGTATGCAGGAGAGGCTGTCTTACCATGAGCGACAGCATTGAACACGCTGTTTTGCATAAGGATGATTTGATCGTTAAGCTTTAATTATCCAAGGTGCCTTTTTGCCCGTATAGTTAATAAAAGTCCAGTTAAAACCATTGATTGTTTTAACCGGACTTTTTTATTAAGTCTAAATACTTACTTCGTAAACATACCATTTACATTTATAGCTAAATTTAGCCGTTTTGACTTAGATAATCAGCATATGATTATTAAAAATTAAAAACGGCGCACCAATCCTATAGGCTTGCCAATAATTTCTACGGAATCCGTATAAATAGGGGAGAGGAGACGGTTCTCCGGCTGTAGCCTAAAGCGGTTTTTCTCCCGGTAAAATGTTTTAACCGTAGCCTCATCATTAATAAGAGCGACAACGATTTCGCCATTACGGGCAGTATTAGCCTCTTCTACAATTAAAAGATCGCCGTTTTCAATACCCACCTCGATCATGCTGTCACCAGAAACATGAAGAATAAAAAGCTGCTTATTAGAATGAAGAAAACTGGTGGGCAAAGGGAAATATTCCTCGATATTCTGCTCGGCATAAGCAGGCTGACCTGCATTGATACAGCCAAGCACAGGTATTTCCACAGTCTCGCTGTTTTGCACCAGGGGAGTACTATCAAAAGTATCGATAACTTCTATAGAACGGGGTCTTTGTGGATCACGCCGTATATAGCCTTTTTGTTCAAGGGTTTTCAGATTTAACTGTACAGTGGACGTGGAACTGATATTAACCGCCTGGCCGATCTCCCTATATGAAGGAGCAAATCCTTTTGCCCTGGTAGTAACCTTAAGATAATCAAGTATAGCTGCCTGTTTGGCATTCAAATCACTATAATCCATATTTGACTACCTCCAATAAATACTTGTTCGATGTTTTAATTATAACACAAAAAAATAAAAAAGCAAACATTTGTTCGAAATTTTTATTGACATCGAACAAATTTTCACATATAATTAAGTCATCGGAACAAATGTTCGACCTGGAGGGTACTTTAATGATAAATAAGCGTAAACCAAGAAAAATTCGTTGCGTGGCTGCTGCCAGTATAATGATCTTAATCTGCAGTATGATATTTGGAGGATTTTCCGCAAAAGCAGAAGATTTAGCTTCCGCAGATGATAATCATAAAATTCAGGCTGTTTATGTTAAACAAGGAGATTCGCTTTGGAATCTTGTACAAGAGCATTGTCAGATCAACGGCGATATAAGAAAAGCCGTGCAAAAAGTTCAGGATATAAATGGAATAAAAAATGGTGAGATCCAAACCGGGAGCATTATTTACATTCCAAATATAATATAGCACGTAAAATAATGCTATATCATTAAAGAAAAACATATTATAGGCAGGTACAGAAAGCCCCGGCGCATAAAAACATAATATAGTTTATGTAAAAAGAAAATATTATAATAATTATAATTATTAGTCCAAATAATAAAAATCCGATAAGAAGCATTATGTTGAGTTTAAATGCTCGAAACTATCCACCCGTTACCCCATCGGTGTTTACCCTATTAGGTTTATAATTACATAATAACCAGGTCTTTCTGTATTCAATAGCTCTACACTTATCTCGTATAACTTATCGTATAACTTATCCTATATACTTATTGGTAAGCCAATCTGTTTTGCCTGATTGTATAAATAAAATAGTTTCCGCTTAAATTATATGCGGAAACTATTAACAGCACAATAAATGCACAAAAATGTTTTGATGATATCAAATTATTTAGAAAACCTATATTAATTCGCCCAAAAGGTTCCAGGTTTTGGCTTCCGTAATGGTGATATCAAGCAAATCTCCTGCCTTCAAGCCATCACGATAAGGAAAAACAACAATCTTATTCCCTTCCGTACGGGCGCTCAATGTTTTAGAGGAATTTTTGCTTAATCCCTCCAGCATTACTTCTAATTTTCTGCCCACTAATTTTCTATTAAGTTCCAAGCTAATAGGATTCTGCACAGACATAAGCTGCTGAAGCCTTTCTTTTTTTACTTCTTCCGGCAGATGTCCTGCCATACTGGCAGCCGGCGTACCCGACCTTTTGGAATATATAAAAGTATATGCCGCATCAAATCGTATTTCCTTAAGAAACTCCAGCGTATCATCAAAATCACTTTCAGTTTCCCCCGGAAAGCCAACTATAAGATCAGTAGTGATAGTAATATCCGGTATAAGTTTTCTGACGTATTCGATCTTTTTAAGGTACTCCTGGGGAGTATAGCCTCTGTTCATTAAATTAAGAATACGTGCGCTTCCCGATTGTACCGGCAAATGCAGATGATTACATATTTTAGGCTCTGCTGCCATAGTTTCTGCTAGGGATTCGCCAAAATCACGGGGATGAGACGTCATGAATCTTATACGCTGCAAACCATCTATTCCAGCAATTCTTTTCAACAGCTTACAAAAATCATAGGAAAATTCTGGTACATCTTTACCGTAGGAATTGACATTTTGGCCCAGCAACTGTATCTCTTTTACGCCCTGATCCACCAAATTTTCAATTTCCCTGATAATCTTATCCGGCCTGCGGCTGCGTTCCCTGCCACGCACATATGGGACTATACAGTATGTGCAAAAATTATTGCAGCCATAGTTAATGTTGACCTGGGCTCTATATGAATCAATGCACCGCTCAGGAGCTTCCAACTGCGGCTGATCATAATCTTCCGCAACATTTACTATAGGCTTCTGGTCAGCCAGATACTGTTCCACATAGGCCGGTATGAGCGCAGCGGCAAAAGTACCAACAATAATGCCAACATGCCTGTATTTCTTAAGAAGCATATCAGCAACACCGGATTTTTGTATCATACAGCCACACACGGCAATTACCAGCTGAGGATTAATTTGTTTTAAATGTTTGATACTCCCAAGATATCCCAAAACATGATTCTCTGCATTCTGGCGAACGCAGCAGGTATTTACGATAATTACATCTGCATCTTTCTCATCGGAGCAAATTGTGTATCCGGAACTTTCTAAAAGTGATCCGATAAGCAAAGAATCATTTTCGTTCATCTGGCAACCAAAAGTTTTAATATAATATCTCATCAAATATTACCCGCTCTAAAATCAACTATTTTTATCTGTGCTTCTTCCCTGCCGTTATATAAATTTATCCCCAAAGTATAAATAAAATCCAAGGATATACTATTAGAGCATTTACCCATAAGCAATTCCAGCCAGCATTTCAGACCAAAACCATTAACAATATACTCCTGCAGCTGGTCCTTATTTGAAAAATCCATTGCTTCGTATCTGTGCCCCTTACTATCGGCAAAGAACAAGCGCATGATCTTGTTATCTTTTCCCATCAAAGATACGCGCTGCAAAAACATGTTTTTGCAGGCAAACAAAGGCGCCGGGTTCTCCTTACCGTAAGGCTCCAGTTTTTCCAACTCCTTTGCCAAATCCAGACTTGCGGCTTCGGGCAAAAGAGGGCAATCGATCCTGTATACTTTCTGAAAATCCTCTTCCGTTAAGCCGCACCTGCTGTTAATTGCTGATCTAAAATCAGAAATACGGTCACGATCAATGGTCAGGCCCGCAGCCATTGGATGGCCTCCAAAGCCAATGAGCAGGTCACTACAGGAACCCAATCCCTCAAAAATATTATAAGCCTCAATAGAACGGCAGGATCCATGCACAACCTTACCATCTCCTGCCAGTACTATGGTCGGACGGTTATAGCGTTCTTTAATTTTGCCGGCAATTACGCCAGCAACACTTTCGGAAAACTTTTCACTGTAGAGCACTATTACTTTATCATTCAGAAATTCCCGGCTTTCGATAAGCTGATAGGCCAATGAAACACCATCATCAGTCAAGGTACGCCTGGCAATATTAAGCGATACCAACCGCTCCGCAAGCTGCTTGGCATGCAGCTCGTCATCGGTAAGAAATAATTCTACGGCAATACCGGCAGTTTCCAACCTACCGGCCGCATTGATGCAGGGACCAAGAATAAACCCTATGTGATATGTACTAATATCCCTGTTATCCAACCCAGCGGCATGTATCAAAGCTCTCATACCAATTTGCCTGCAATCCTTTATTCCGGGCAATCCCAGTTTAACGATCTGCCGGTTATCCCCGGTAAGATCGACGATATCGCAAATAGTCGCGATAGTCACAAAGGGCAGGCAGTATTCTTTCAGATACGACCAGTCCCGCTGGATCATACGGAAAAGCGCCTCGGAAAATCTGTAGCATATACCTGCACCGCAGTATTCACGATATGGATATTGACAATCCCCGCGTTTTGCATCTACTACTGCTTCTGCATCAGGAATAATCTCTTTTGTACCATCACAGGGTATGGCATGATGATCCAAAACAATAACCTGCAGCCCCAGGGAATGCGCAAACGCTATCTCATCCGCCGAAGCAATACCGTTATCACAGGTAATTATAAGATTTGTCCCTTCATCAGCCAATTGGCTTATTGCCGGTTTGTTAAGACCATACCCCTCACCTTCCCTAGAAGGAATATAATAACTAATATCCGCATCCAGACTTTTTAAGGTAGTGCATAAAATAACAGTGCTCATCACACCGTCCGCATCATAATCGCCAAAAACAACAATTTTCAGACGGTTGCCGACAGCGTGAGCAGTTATTTTCGCGGCTCTTTCCATATCCGGCAGTAATAAAGGATCTGACAGATCAGCTTTATAGCTATCTAAAAAGGCACTGGCGCTACCAGGATCACGGTATCCTCTTACTGCAAGAATACGCGCCAAAACAGGGGAAACCCCTGTTTGGCGCGTAATAGCATCAATATCGGCCGTAGTCTGCTTAAGCATCCATTTGGCCATATTTATTTACCTTTAGCCACGGACACTTTGCCAGTATTAACAGCCCTTCTGCTGCCATTCTTTCCTTTGCCAAAAATGTTGGTAACAAAAACCAGAATATTGCCAACAAGGAATACCGAGGAGAAGAAACCGGCAAACATACCAAAAATGAGAGCCAGAACAAAAGCTTTGGTAGTAGCGCCGCCGAAGATTATCAGAGCGAACAACAGGAACAAAACAGCTAATTCCGTATTAATAGTTCTGCCAAGGGTCTGATTAATACTGGTATTTACCACACCGGCAAAATCTTTACTGTTGCCCTTATCATTTTCCCTGATACGGTCGAAAATAACAATGGTATTGTTTATTGAATAACCTATGATGGTCAGGATAGCGGCAATAAATTCACTGTTGACCTCAATCCGGAAAATAGCGAAAAGACTTACCATAACCAGAACATCGTGCATCAAAGCAACGATAGCGGTAATAGCATAGTTAAACTTAAAACGGATGGTAATGTAAAGCAGCATCAAGACGCCGGCAATAAGCAATGCCCATCTGGCGTTGCGCAAAAGTTCCGATCCAATGGTAGGACCGATCCGGTCAACGCTGGTGCTTGCCTCATCCATGCTGCCGATCTGCGCCAAAGCTTCAAGCAAAGCTGCGCCCTGTTCCTCATCCAATTCCTCAGTGCGAATGACAAACTGATTATTATCAGACTCGTTTACACTGGGCGTCTGGACAACGAACTCACTTGCCACACTGCGTACTTCCGACAGCTCGACTGGTTCATTATAGGTTACTTTAAAAATGGAACCGCCGGTAAAATCGATACCCACATTTAAACCTGAAACAACCAGCATAACCAGGCCGGCCAAGATAACAAGCAGGGCAATGGCATAGCAGATTTTGCGCTTGCCGATAAAATCAAAATGATGTTCTTTATATGCAAAAAGCTTACCCATGATTATCCCTCCTTACATCCCATACAGACTCTTTTTGCTCAGGAAGTCAACCTCTGACATCCAACGCAGCATCTGGCGGGTAAATACTATAGCCGTAAACAAGGAGACGATAATACCCAAAGCCAGGATCAAAGCAAATCCCTTAATGGTGCCGGTGCCAAAGTAATACAGCACGATAGCTGCTATCAAAGTGGTAATATTACTATCAAGAATAGTCCACAGGGCACGTTTGAAACCAGCTTCTATACTGGCCTTCAAAGATTTTCCATGGAAAAGCTCTTCCCTGATGCGTTCGTAAATAATAATATTGGCATCCACAGCCACACCCACCGACAGGATGAAACCGGCTATGGAGGTTAACGTCAGCACCGCATTTATCAGGTTGATGCTCCAAAGCAGCAGCAAAGCATAGACCACCAAAGATATGCAGGCCCAGACTCCGGGAACACGGTAATAAAGTATCATGTATGCGAAAAGAATAATAAAACCGATCATCGCGGCAGATAAGCTCTTATCCAGGGAATCCGCGCCCAGGGTGGGACCAACAGTTTTCTTGGACAGAATCTCCAGGTTTACCGGCAAGGAACCGCCGCGCAGCAAAGCTGCAGTATTGGAAGCATCTTCCATGCTGGCAAAAGAACCGGAAATGGAGGCAACACCGCCGGAAATAGGCTCTTTTACTTTCGGATCGCTGATCACTTCGCCATCCAGCAGAATAGTAATGGTCTGACCGGTATACATGGAGGTTGCCTCAAAGAATTTTTCAGCGCCCTCGGAATTAAATTCCAGCACTACTTCATACTTATCGTTCTCGCGAAGAGCGTTACTGTTTATCTGCGCATAGGCGTCATCCAGGTCAGCGCCGGTAAGAATTATATTGCCGCTGGGGTCTTTAAACTCGAGTTTTGCAGTTTTGCCAATAACATCAATGGCCGTTTCCGGATTATCCACGCCGGCAAGCTGCACAATAATGCGGTCAGTTCCTTCCACCTGTATAATAGGCTCGCTGACGCCAAGTTCATTAACACGTTTGCCAAGTATGGATACGAGCTGCTGCATATCGGCAGATGTAACTTCCGCTCCTTCATCGGGTACAGCCTGCAAGACCACCTCAGCGCCTCCCTGCAGGTCCAAGCCGAGATTGATATTTTCCGCCAGGGGCTTAATGGACAATACCAGCGCCACCCCAATAATGACGATAGCAATCAGCAGCTTGACTCCGCTGTTGTTCTTCATGGATCCAACCTCCTTGAAAAAAATAAAGCAAATAATATATAACTTAATTATTATAAACTAAGCATAATCGTCTGTCAAATGATTCGGGCAATAATAAAAAAAAAAGGCTCCCGCAGGAGCCTTAAAAAAACAAATGTCAATATTGATAAAACTAAGCTTGAGGAGCAGATTCAGAACTGTTTTTACTTATACCGCCAATAGAGCTTTTAAGAACTTCGATCTCGGTTTTTTCGGACACCCTCAGCCAAACGGTACGATCCTTGATGCGGGTAACAGTACCGAGAATACCACCGATGGTGTAAACTTCGTCACCCACAGACAAGCTGTTCATCATAGATTCTTTTTCTTTTCTCTGCTTGCGTTGAGGCCTGATCAGCAGAAAATAGAACATGGCGGCAAGCAGTACTATATAACCAATAGTCAACAAAGTACCGTTACCGGAACCCTCTGCTCCAGAACCGGATGCCATAATGAGCAAATTTTGCAGCAAATTTTCCACCACCTTATTAATAATAAAAGCAATGTTCCATACGAAACCGCTTTGGCAGGGGCAGAAGGAATCGAACCCTCAACCGACGGATTTGGAGTCCGCAACTCTACCAATTGAGCTATACCCCTATAACGTTTGAAATTATACCAAACAATTACAGCCGGTGTCAAGTGCGGATCATATTTATTTGCTTTTTTTATTGTAACTTGGCAAAGTACGTAACTTGGCAAAGTACTGATACGATTTGCTTTCGCCACCAAAGACGCATATATATTCTACTTGCAGTAATCCTTAACATAATTAATGAACTGAGGGAAAACTATACCCGGTTCGGTAAGGTTTTTATTCCACCGCTTAAGCCATTCCAAAGAAACATATCCCTGATAATCATCCCGCTGCAGAGCAGTTAATATTTTATCGTTGGGAATGCTTCCATACCCCATCATCTGATAATGCACCTGGCCGTCCGCAATTGATGAATCCTTCATATGGATGTGATAAAGGTACGGTTTAAGATTATTATACGATGTTTCCACATCCTCGTGAAAAAAATGATAAGGATGATTAACATCCCATAATGCCCCGGCCTGGGGTTCATCGATCTTATTGAGGACAGATGCCAAAAGTTTGGTATCACCGAAAACACCGTTTGATTCCAGCAGCACCTTAACATTTTTGCCGCTGGCATACTGGGCAAGCTCCTGCAGACGCCGGGTCACAAAATCGATATCAATACTGCTGGAGGGCCGGCCCTCCAGATCGCCCAGAACGCGGATGCAGGGAACGGATAGTTTATCAGCCAAATCCACGTATTCCCGCCCCATCTGCATCATCATTTCCGTATTGCTTTCATCAAAAAGATAGCAGGCTGAGGTAAGGCAGCAAATGTTCAATCCCAGTTTTGCCAGGCGCTCTTTGGTGGCAGGCAGATTAACATCCTGAAAGTGGCTGATATGAGGCGCGTAAAGCTCTCTGCCCAGGCCTCTTACCTCCACCCCGTCGTATCCCAGATCATGAGCGGCTGCCAATACTTCTCCCCAGCTCCAGCTGGGACAACCTAATGTGGAAAAGGAAAATTTCATGGTTATCCTCCTTATGCGGTAACGATATTATCATCATCCTGCAGATTCAATTCTTCAATAGCCATTTCCCTGAGTTTGAACTTCTGGATCTTACCGGAAGCAGTCATGGGGAAAGCATCAATAAAGCGGATGAACTTGGGGCATTTATGTCTGGCCATATTTGCCTTGCAATAATCCTTTAATTCCTCCTCGGTACATTCACATCCTTCTTTAAGGATAACGTATGCCATAACTTCTTCGCCATATTTACGGCTGGGAATGGCAATTACCTGCACATCGGAAACTTTATCGTTAGTGTAGATAAAATCTTCGATCTCCTTGGGGTAGATATTTTCTCCGCCGCGGATAATCATATCTTTGATTCGGCCTGTTATCTTATAATATCCGTCCTCGTCAACAGAAGCCATATCTCCGGTATGGAGCCAACCATCCTTATCTATAGCCTGCGCGGTTGCTGCCGGCATTTTATAATAACCCTTCATTATATTATAACCGCGGGCCAGGAATTCTCCATTGGTATTGGGAGGCAGCGTCTCCCCTGTTTCCGGATCGGCGATACGGGTCTCGATAAAAGGCATTGCCTTGCCAACTGAATTTACCCTGCGTTCCAAAGTTTCATCCGTTGTAGTCATAGTGCAGCCGGGAGAAGCCTCTGTCTGGCCGTAGGTGATGGTTATTTCCGGCATATGCATCTTTTCGATAACTTCCCTCATTACTGCTACAGGACAAGGGGAACCTGCCATAATGCCTGTACGCATATGAGAAAAGTCAAACTCGTTAAACTGAGGATGCTCCAGCATGGCAATATACATTGTGGGCACGCCATGAACAGCGGTACATTTTTCATTCTGCAAAGCTTCCATAACCTTAAGAGGATTGAATTGCTCAATAGGTATCATGGCAGTACCATGAGTCACCGAGGACGTGATAGCCAATACCATACCAAAACAATGGAAAAAAGGCACAGGGATGCACAGCCTGTCTTTTTCAGTAAACTTCATACAGTCGCCGATGGAAAGTCCGTTATTAACAATATTATAATGGGTAAGCATAACGCCCTTGGGATATCCGGTAGTGCCCGAAGTATACTGCATATTGATGACATCATGAATATCCAGGGAAGCCTTGCGTTCTTCCAGTTCCTCCTGGCTGACCTGTTCCGCCATTTTATAAAGATCATCCCAGTTGAACATTCCCGCAGGGGTGGGTTTATCACCAAAATAAATAACGTTTTTAAGATAAGGAAAATGAGAAAATTTACTTTCTCCGGGCTTGCTGTTTTTCAGTTCGGGATTAAGTTGATTGATAATATCCACGTAATTGATATCCCGGTACTGTTCCATCATAATAAGAGTGCAGCTATCGCTTTGTCTGAGCAGATATTCAACCTCAAAATTACGATAGGCGGTATTTACCGTTACCATGATTGCCCCGATTTTGGCTGTAGCAAACATGGTAAGCAGCCACTGCTGATGATTGGTGGCCCAAATAGCCACTTTATCACCGCGTTTTATGCCAAGAGCCATCAGTCCTCTGGCAACCAGATCAGTCTCAGCCGCAAATTCTGCATATGTTCTGCGGTAAGGACGATCCGTATAAACCACCGCATCATTATTGGGAAAGCGTTTTGCTGTTTCATCCAGCAGATCACCCATAGTTATCTCGATCAATGATTCCACTGATAATACCTCCTGGTCTTTAAAAAGTTTGCCGGATACATCCGGCATAAATTTTGCTAAAAAAAAGCGTCCGGTTTTTGCCGGACGCTAATACACGTATGACAAAAACACCTGCCTATAGCTTATACTCCTCTTCCAATAGAGATAGCACGACAAAAGCGCAGGGCAGTATAATACCCCGCTCGGCTATAGCAGTATAAGTGTTGGGCCTATCACTGATGAAATCCTTTTTCATAATCATCCACCTCAGAACACTTTGGTAAATTATTTAATATAATACACCAAGGTTTAAAAAAAAACAATATCTTTTTTCAAATACCCAGGATTTTTTAATGCAAATATTGA